>JACZXL010000283.1 GCA_022571635.1 Planctomycetota bacterium | reverse complement strand
CCCAAATCCTCAGCGATACGCAGAAGCTGATTGTACTTCGCGTTGCGATCGGATCGGCAGGGCGCCCCGGTCTTGATCTGCCCGCAATTCGTCGCCACCGCAATATCAGCGATCGAAGCGTCCTCGGTCTCGCCGGAACGGTGACTCATAATGACTGCATACCCGTTGGCCATGGCCAGATTCACCGCGGCGAACGTCTCGCTGAGCGTACCAATCTGATTCACCTTGATGAGAATCGCGTTGGCGCACCCTTCATCGAGCCCGCGTTGAAGGAACTTGGGATTCGTCACGAAAATATCGTCGCCGACGATCTGGATTTTGTCGCCGAGCCGTTGCGTGAGCTTCGCCCAACCGTCCCAGTCGTCCTCCGCCAATCCGTCCTCGATCGAACGGATGGGGTAGCGATCGCACCAGTCAGTCCAAATGTCGATCATTTCATCGGAACTGACGATCCGGTCGGGATCGGACTTGAAGAAGCAATACCCCTCCTTGCCGAGCTTCTTCGCCTCGTTGGCCAACTCGCTCGCAGCCGGGTCCAGCGCGATGTAGATTTGATCGCCTAACGAATAACCAGCCTTGTCAACCGCCTGCTCAATGATGCGCAGGGCGTCTTCGTTGTCCTTGAGGTTGGGCGCGAAGCCGCCTTCATCACCGACCGCAGTAGACAGACCTTCATCTTGCAGAACGGATTTCAGCGCGTGATATATTTCCACTCCGGCGCGCAAGGCCTCGCCAAAATCCTCGAAGTTCCACGGCTGAATCATGAACTCCTGGAAATCGACGGTGTTGTCCGCGTGCTTGCCGCCGTTGAGGATATTGAACATCGGCGCGGGAAGGATTTTCGCCGCGGTCCCGCCGAGGTATCGATACAGTTGTTGGTTGGTGGCATCGGCGGCGGCGTGGGCGACGGCCAGCGACACGCCGAGCATCGCGTTCGCGCCGAGCTTCGATTTGTTCTCGGTGCCGTCGAGTTCCAGCAGCAGGCCGTCGATCATCTCCTGATCGCGGGCGTCCAAACCCATCAAGCTCGGGCCGATGGATTGGTTGACGTTGGCGACCGCCTTGGTGACGCCCTTGCCCATATACCGATCCTTGTCGCCGTCACGGAGTTCGACGGCTTCGTTCTCGCCGGTGCTTGCGCCGGAGGGGACAGCCGCGCGGCCGGTGGCGCCGCCGGACAAGGCGATCTCGCATTCCAACGTGGGGTTGCCGCGCGAATCGAGAATCTGCCGGGCGTGTACGACTTCGATGTCAAAAGTCATAGTGCGATTGCTCTCGGTAGGAGCAGGTGGTTGCGTGTGCTACCCTGGATCATACCAAAGCGTTGGAAGCGTGACCGGGATGAAGGGCAAGCAAATGACAGACGAATCCGAACCAGGGCACAGTGAGTCCGAGCTTCTGAAGATGCTGCTTGACGTGCGCGACGTTCCCTGTCCGGTCTGCGGCTACAACCTGCGCGCGATCACCTCGACGAACTGTCCGGAATGCGGGGCGAAGCTCGACCTTCGCGTCGGCTCAACCGATCTCAAGCTCGGCCCATGGCTCGCCGCCTTGCTGGTGGTAGGACTTCCGCTGGGCTTCCTCGTTGGTGCGGCTATCATCGGCCTGGCTGTTGGTATCGTAGAGAATAATCTTGAGGATCTCACGATTGCTGGCGGGCTGCTCATTCCCGTCATCATCATGGCTGGCATCTTGGCGATGCTGATCCGGCGACGTCGCTCGATCTGGTGTTGGCCTCGCTGGCGGCAACTGCTGCTACCGCTCCTGTTGCTGATCACAAGCGTCGTAATCACCGTTGTGGTTCTTGCCGTGATCGGGATGATGCTCTAGCTTCCCGCAAGGGGGCGCGGGATACCGGGGCTTCTCTCCCTCCAACACCGCGACCACATCCTTCACCACCCAGCTCATGTTCAACATCGCCGCTTCGGTGCGGCTGGCCAGGTGCGGATACAGCCGGGCGTTGGAAAGTCCCAGCAGCGGATAGTCTGAGCCGAACGGCTCGGGGTCGTGGACGTCGAGCATGGCCAGGGCCCGAACATGCGCGCGGAGAAAATCCGCCAGCGCTGAACTGTCCACGACAAATCCTCGGCTGGTGTTGATGAACACGACGTTCGGCTTCAGGCGGCGAATCAGTCCCTCGTTGACGAAGTGTCGGTTGCGCTCTCGGCCGTCGACGTGCAGACTCAGAACGTCGCTGTCGGCGAACAACTGCTCCACACTGACGGGACGGGCGCCGAAACGTTGCGGGGGCGGAATCTCCACGAGATCGTTGTAGATAACGTCGAAGCCGATCGCGCCGGCCACCTCCGCCAGACGCTTGCCCACGCGGCCCAAGCCGAGCAGACCCAGCGTCAGCTCGCTCATCTGCCGTCGCCCGACGGTTTGCGCCCGCAGATATTTCCATTCGCTCGCGTCGACCGGCACCGTGAGCGTGACCCGAGGGCGCAGGGCATTGCTCAGGAGCGTGATCACATATTCCACAACGGCTTGGGTGTTGGCATCAGGCGTGTACACGACCTCGACACCGCGCGTGCGGCAGGCCGACACGTCGATGTTGTCCACGCCCGCCCCGGCTCGGCCGACCACCTTGAGCTTGGAGGCGGCCTCGAGCAGGCGCTCGTCCACCGTCGTGTAGGTGCGAACAACGAGTCCCGCCGCCTCGGCCACGACCTCGGCAAATTTCGGGTCGGTATACGAACAGACCACCAACGTGCAGCGCCGAGCCAGCCAATCGGCGGCCTCAGGCGACAGGTGCTCGGTCTGGATGACAACGTCGGTGCTGCTCACATGGGTCTCCGCGGTGAATCGTCACGATCCGGACGCCTGTACCAGTATCGCCGCTGTGGGAGCGAAACGCGACCGGCCCAGGCAAGCCATTATTGACAGCGATGCGTCGATCAGTAGAGTCGTGGCCGAACTTCACCCCAAGCGATAGGAGATACGCGGAATGAATAAGGGCGATCTTATCGAGGCGGTTGCCTCCGATCTCGGGGAATCCAAAGCGTCCGCCGCCCGCGCGATCGAGGCTGTCATCAACTGCATCACGCGCGGCATCCAGCACGACGACGCGGTGACGATCATCGGCTTCGGCACCTTCTCCAAGAAGCAACGCGCCGCCCGCATGGGTCGCAACCCGATGACGGGCGAGCCGCTGCACATCAAAGCCTCCACGACGGTCGGCTTCAAACCCAGCCAAGTGCTCAAGGATTCGATGTAGCATTATTGAAGCCTGTGTTGGTAATGTTCGACGAGGTCACTCGTACTAGCCGCGGATGCATATCCGCGGGCGCCCGCACATATTCATGTGCGGCTAGGAAAGATACGGGTGGACTAGACGCAGCCACCGAACACCTGAACTCTTTTTCTTCTCGGCGATCTCTGCGACTCCGCGGTGAATCTTTCTGGTAGTCAGCCGAAGGAAAGCGCACAAGAAATGATCTCGTGGTGCTGCGCGCCGTCGGAGCGCAACGTGCTCTTCATCAACACAACCTGCTGAACACGGAACGGCTCGGTATCAAGTGAACTATCCAACGCGATGCCCTTCGTAGGCTTCTTGAACCTGCACAACGTCAGATGGGGGCGAAACCGATCGGCGGGGTTGCGCCGAGGCGAACGAGCCAGGCGCGTCACCAACCGACGCTGAATCTCCAGCAATTCCGGGGGTCGATCCGTCTCGGCGGCAACCAGGCGAGCCGAACCGCGATGCCCCAGGGTGATCAATCGCTGCACCGTTAGATCAAACGCGCTGATCCCGGCTGTCGCTCGTTGCACCGATTCGATCGTCGCGTCAAGTTGCTTGCTCGGCACGTCGCCGATGAAGTGCAGCGTCATGTGCACCTGTTCGGCCGGAACGGTTCGATGTTCGGGCAGATCGTGCGATTGAAGTGAGCCTAAGAGTTGACGGCTGATATCCACCGGCGGATAGATCGCTACGAACAGGCGAAGATTGGCGCGCGGACGGGACATGGAAATAAGGCATCGAGTGTGGCGAAAAAAGACGGTGGGTCAAGCCCACCGGCGAAACAAGATGGCCCCTTCGTGCCTTCTTCTCACGCGTAACTGTGCAGGCCGACGATCACGAAGTTGATCGCGATCCAATTGAAGAGCATGACGCCGCACCCAGCCAGGGCGAGCAGCGCCGTCCACAGCCCTTTATCGCGAACCTTCATGCGAACGTGCACGAGCAACGCCAGCACGATGAACGTGTTGAGCGCGAAGACTTCCTTGGGATCCCAACCCCACGGCCGACCCCAGGAATGATCCGCCCAGATCGCCCCCATGACGAGCCCCGTCCACAGCATGATGAAGGCCAACTCCATCAGGACCATGGTGGCCCCGTCGAAGATTTGGCCGGCTGAGGACTTGGACTCGCTGAGATACGACTCGCCGGTGGGCGTTGAGAGCATGATCGCCCCGGCCCCGCCGACGTTCACGTGATCGGCTTTACCCCCGCCGATTCGGTAGATGACGTAGAAAAACGCTGAGACCGCGGCCATCGCGATGAGGATGTAGCTGAAGATGATGACGTTGGTGTGAATGTAGAGCCAGACGTCGTGCAAGACCGGCATCTTGTTGGAGATACC
>JACZXL010000282.1 GCA_022571635.1 Planctomycetota bacterium | reverse complement strand
GTTCCCCGCGGACGATTCAGGATGACTCCCAGTTGCTCGCAGTTTGCATCCATCAGTTGATTGATCACTCGAGCCACGAGCCCGCGCTGCTCCTGGTTGGCGCGGACGACCAGGACGGCGGCGTCCAGCTTGTTGGCCAGCACCAGCGCGTCGCCGGCCACGACCGCGGGCGGTGCATCGACCAGTACGAGGTCGTACCGGCTGCGGAGTTCAGCCATGACACTATCAAACGCACCGTTGTTCAGTCGTTCAAATGCCCGGTTGGCGGGGCGCCCGGCCGTAACGACATCGATCCCATGCTCGGTCGTACGGATGGCCTCGTCCAGGGAAGCCTCGCCGGCGAGCAGATCGCCCAAGCCCGGATCGTCGCCGGACACGCCCATCACCTCGGCAAGTCGAGGTCTGCGGAAGTTCCCGTCCACGATCACCACCTTCCGGCCGGCGGCGGCCGCGGCGGCGGCAAGATTGGTGGCGGCGGTCGTCGTTCCGGCGTCGGGAAGGCCGCCGACCAGCAGCAACGTCCGGTGGCCCGATCGATCCATCGCCTTGGCAATGAGGGCTGACACCTGCCGATAGGACTCGGCCAGGACACTATTGGGGCACTCCCGAACGACGAGCTCCGCCGCGGCGGACTTGCACGGATCCTCCGCCAGCTCGGGAATCACACCCAGCACGCGGCCCGAGGGCAGCACCTCGATGTCGGCTGCGCTCTTGACACGCTGATCCGTTATCTCGCGAAGGAAAATCAAGCCGATCACCGACCCCACCACGAGAAGCGTCGTCAACGGAACCACCAGCCCGATCTTGGGGAATGACTTCTCGCGCGGCAACTCGGCGTTCTGGGCGATGCGAACACGGCGGGCGTCGTCCCTCATTTGAACCAACTTGACTTCGTTGATCGCCACCATGATGTCATCTCGCTGCCTTTGGAGCAGCTCCCGCTGGTACTCCATCTCACGATAGTGAGACATATCCGCAGACAGCGTGCGCAGCAGCGCATCGTTCTGTTCATATTTCTCTGCCAGATCATCCAGCATGTTCCGCAAGGACTCGATCTGGGCGCCGAACTGTTTAAGCTCGGCCTGGAGATTGTCCGTCATGATCTCTTGGATCTTGTTCTCGTACTCCGCCTCGGTGGCGCGAAGCCTCGCCTCTCCCCTCAGGATCATCGGATGGTCCGGATCAAGGTATTGCTCGCGAAGCCCGTAGAGGAGGGTCTTGGTGTTCAACATGGCCATCTCGTGCGGCTGAACCGTGGCGTCCATCTCGGCCGCGCGGCGGTCTTCCTCCGTCGGGGACACCGTACCCTCCAGCTTCGCTGCGATCTGCAGATACCGGTTCTCGGCGAAGCTCAACGAAGACTGCGTCCCGGCAATCTGTCCCGTCAACCCCTCTTGAGCAATCGCCAGCTGACTCGACCGGGCTTGGTCGATGTCGGTGATGCCCTTCTCTCGGATGAATGCTTCGATTTCCTGGCCGAGGTCGTCGAGATTCCGGGTGATCGTGCTGAGCTGGGACTGGAAGACCTGTAGATTCACGTTGTACGCAACACGGTCGTCGGCCTGGCGCCTTGCGATGTAGGCGTCGGCCACCGCGTCCAACACCTCGGGCACGTCCGAAGCGGTGCCGTTCGACCACCCCAGGGTGAACAAGTTGCTGCCCGCGATCAGGCGCGCGCGTAGATCCTCCTCGAGCTCGTCCACGGCCTCATCGATTTCATCGAGTTCCCCGACGTCGAGGTCTCCGGCGAAGTTCTCGCTGTACCATTTGGTCTGGAGAACATCCGGCTGCTTGACCGCCGCCTCCAGCACAGGACGACTCACAAGCAGGAACATTTCCGTCGCCGCCAAACGGGTGACTACATCCTGCCGCTCGATATCGCCGACCGTCGGGTCGAACCCTTCGTCGAGTGAACCGCGGATCTCGAAGACGACTACTGCGCTATACCGTGGTAGCAGGAAGTAGAAGAGGACGAAGGCGACGAATCCGAGCACGACCCCAGTGAGGATCGAGCTAAGGATCAGCAACAGGTGACGTCGCAGGACGCGGAACGGATCCAGGGTGCGCGCAGTGCCGGGCACCACGGCCGAGGTTCTCGGTCGAGCGTCCGTCGGACGCGGAACGGGGGGACGAGGTGGTGTAGCAGTGGTCATGGCTCTTGCCTTGTGTGGGTGGTGAGACGACGGAGCTCAGCCCGCCGGCTTCGGTTCATTCTCGGTTCTGTGCTCTTCTGATATCGTCTTCCAGGCGTTCCATCTCAGCCCGAGTCTGCGGATCGGGCCTCAATTCGATCGCTCGGTTCACATAGGTCTGGGCGGCATCCAAGCGACCCTGCTTGAACAGGACCGAGGCCAAGTGATACATGCTCACCGCCGAGTCCCGCAGGCTCAGGCTGCGTCGAAGCGCGTCCTCAGCCTCGTCGAACCGCTGCAGGTGGTACTGGGCCCACCCAAGTGTATCCAGAATAGATGGATCATCAGGCTTCAACTCGCTGGCGCGCTTCGCCAGGCCCAGGGCCTTGCTTGGATCACCCAGTCGTTCGGTATACAGGAATGCAGCGTTGTTCAGTGCAAGGGCGTTATTCGGATCCAGCTCGATCGCCTGGTCGAAGGCATCGACGGCCGCCTGGTACTCGTTGCCGGCCAGGGCAAACATACCCAAGTTCGTCAGCAGAAGAACGCGAAACTGCGGATCGTCCTCCGAGGCTTGCTCAATGGCACGCCGCTGTAGCTCAATCGCGCGACTGCGACCATCGGGTCCGGAGTCGAACCAAGTCTTGGCCAACCATCTCAAGTCACCGGCGGTGGGCTTGTCATCACTGACCTCGAGCACGAACTGTTCCAGCTCTTGCACCTGGGATCTACCAAACAGTTCCCCCAGCGAACGGAACCAAGCCTCCAGAGACACGATTGCGAGCTGCGGGTCGTCCTGGGCACGATGTTCCCGGTACGCGATGCGCATCTGGGCGAGCGCCGAGGCGCGTTGCCCGACGCCATTCAACGCACGCGCATAGAGGCTCCGCAGCTTGGAGTCCAATTCGACCCAGGATTCAGCCTCCGCGAACATCCCGACGAGGACAGCGAAGTTCGGTCTCTCCATCCCCAGCACGATTTCACTCATCGCGGTCAGTCGCGCCTTGGTCGGCCTGAGCCGATACGCCTCGCCATAGGACTGCGCGGCGAGCTGCAACTCGCCCTGGCGCCAGAGCAGACTGCCTTTCGCCTGATGCCAGACCGATTCAAGCGGATCTCGCTCTATCGCCTCATCGATTGCGGCGACGGCCGCCGCAAGCTCGTTTCGGTTTTCATGCAACGTCACGAGCAGGACGCGGGCCCCGCGGTGGCCGGGCGATCGCTCCAGAATGCGATTCAATTCACCGATCGCCGATCGCTCGTCGCCCATGGATCGGTATATATCGACGCGAACGATGCTTGTGGTATCCATGGCCGCCTGCACCTCGTCCGCTACATCCAAGGCCAGAAGCGCTTCGTCCAGCAAGCTCCGCATCCCGGATCGCTGGAATTCGTGCAGAAAGCTCTGCGCGGTCTGGATGTGCGGTCTCGGGTCGCGGGGCTGGTCCGCCTCCGCCTGCGCCAGCACTTGGCGCTGCCTCGCGTAATTCTCCCCGGCCAACTCAGCTTCGCCCTTGTCGTTCAGCTCGTCTGCCTTTCGGCCGAGAATCGAGGCCAACAGCATCGCCGAACTGAAGTCGGCGCCATCGGCATCCACCAGTTCCTGCAAGCGCCGGTGGGCTTGATCAAGATGGCCCAAGTTGGCGTGGCCCTCGACGATGCGCAGGGACAACGAGCGATCAAAGCCAAGCTCCAGCAGCTCGTTGCACAGGTCAATGCCTTCCTCGAAGAAGCCGTTCGCGAAGAGAAGATCAATCAGGGCTCGATCCGCCTCTCGCCGCTCGGGATCTTGGTAGGCCCGCCCCCGCCGGAACGTTGCCCTGGCCTTCCGTGGCCGGTTCGTCGACACCTGGTAGCGCCCCAGCGACAAGAACATAGCCACGGTGCGTTCAGCTTCCTGCCATCGCTGCAGATAGTCCACTAATATCTGTTCACCGGCGGCAACCTCGCCCCGACTCCGGAGCAAGTTCGCGCGAACGGACGCGAGTTCAAGCGTGTCGCCGACCTGCGCTTCCACGGCGTCAAGGATGGCGTTGGACTCGTTGATCCACTCAGCCGCGATCTGCTCCAACAGCTCCGTTCTCGTCTTGGCCCCCACCTGCCGCCAGCGATCCACGTCGAACCTCGACTGACCCTCGTCGTCCAAAATGTGCTCGAAACTGGGCTTTCCCTCGCCCAACAGGTTGGCCAGCCGCATCGCGTTGACGCGCTGATCCGGATACAGCTCGTAAAGCTCTCTCCGCTTCTGGATCGCCAAGACGGAGTCTCCGACGTCCACTTCCAATCGAAGCCAGACGTCCTGAAGCTGCAGATCACTGGTCGTCAGCCGCTGACTGTCGCGCAAGACGGCGAGGGCCCTGGTTTTTTCGCCCGTTCTTTCCAGCAAGCGGATATACAGCGACACGACGACCCGATCATCCGGGGATCGCGCATAGGCCTCCTCGTAGGCGCG
>JACZXL010000281.1 GCA_022571635.1 Planctomycetota bacterium | reverse complement strand
TTGGCCAGCGTCGCCTCATCATGGCCGATGCGCAAGGGTGTCCCGGCGGATATCTGCCGGGCGCCTGCGTGTGCATCACTCGTTACGTGCTGCCAGTCGATCTGACCTGGGTAGAAGAGTGTGAGTTCCTTCCACTCTATTTTTTGCCATGGCGGCGCGTCCCCGCGGAACTTGGTGGCGACGATGTCAGCATGCCGGTCCAGTCCGAGGGTCATGGGGAACGATACGTAATGCCATCGGCTGCCTGAGGAGAGAATGTGGGCGGCAAAGGCGATCTGATACACCCCCTTATCGCGGAGGAGCTTGTCGTCGGCCAAACTGTCCGTGTCCAGCGCACGCCACAGGTCAACGGTCCATTTGCCATCACGATATATGCCGTTGGCATGAATGTTTCCGTGCGAGCCCTCGGGCGCCCGCAGCAGCCGACGCGGGATGACATCGCCGATGTTCCAGGTATGCTGTGGATCGAACGGCACCACATTGCCCTGGAGGTTCTCGTTTCCGAGCACGAGCGCGTAACGGAGATAATCGTCCTGGGCGTACGCCTGTTGAAGCACCTCCTCCCATCTCATTGCGCGCGCGCCCGCGATCTCGGGATCGAACATGTACTTCGGCTGCTTCGATACGTCATCCCAGTTGGTGGCGTACGGTCCGGCGCCGGCATCGCTCCAGCGGTAATCAAGTACGTACTGATCGTCGGACCAGCCGATGGGATTACTTCGGTGCGCGCGCCAGTGCCAAAGATCCAGGAAATACCCCGCCGCTTGCAGCGCTTCAAGCTCTTCTTGAGGCCGAACAGTGGTCCAATCGTGGGGATCAGTGCGCGTCTCAGGCAGCCATTTGCGGAGGTCCTTCTTACCCTTGGGCCCAAAGTAGGGATGTTGCTGAACGTCGTCTGCAGCCGCGTCGGTAAAGAACCGCATGCCCGGACCTGACACCGTCACGAAGCCTCCCCACTTGCCGAACTCGGGCACATGCCCATCGTCGAGGAAGAAGCTGATCCGGTCCTCGTAGATCCTGTTGGGCTGCCGACCAACCGTCGACGCCCCCTCGCGCCGCCATTTGCCGTCGCCCTCGTACACCCAGTAGTCGTGATACCAGGATGGCTCCGGCGTGGGCAGCTCGAACCGAAAGTACATCGTCGAATCATTGAACGCTGCCTTCACGTTCATCGACCACAGAAGCTGCTCGGGAATCTCGATGTTGCGCGACGGATCGTTGCGCACAACCGGCTCAAATGTGTTTGGGACCCAGGCCATCAGGAACAGCAGCACACCGAAACCCGCGTAAGGGGCCCATCCCAGTCGCTTCGTGAGCGTATCGTGTTGGTCTGTGGTCATCTTGGCATCCTCCGGGTGGCAGTGATGCGCTCGTCCGTGTCGCAAATCAGAACATCAACTGAATCTGTGTTCGGAAAACGATCTGACCGTCCTCCGACGACCGGAGCAGACCGGCGCCGGTGTCGCTGTCCGGCAGCGGGTCAAGCACCCAGATGAGGTCAGTGGTCAGCTTGATGGTGTGCTTCTTGAAGTAGTAGTTCATGCCCACCGTGACGAGGTTGATCTTGTCGTCGGCGACGGGCGTCATCGAACTCACCGCCGCGTTATACAGCACGCCGTCCAGATCAAGGTGCTCGTAGCGCGCGAAGACATCCAGCTTATCCGGGATGACGAAGATGCCCCCCTGCACGAGGAATCCGATCTGATCGACTTCAGCGAAGGCGGCGGATCCGTTGTCCTGGACGTGCTGGCCGACGAAAGCGGCAAAGAGGTTCCATCCGCCGAACTCCGCGCCGAGATCAACGGTGTACTTGAGGAAGTCGGCGGTGTCCGTGCCGAAGCCGGTCTCGCCGACCTCGTAGTCAACGGCCGCGCCGAGAAGCAGGCCGAATCCCTCGTCCGACCAGCTCGCGAAGTCCTTGAACTGAGACCACTCGCCGGCGAGCAGGAGCTCGCCGCGCGCGGCCAGCGCCAGATCCGTCCGGTCGGAGGCGAAGGCCGAGTTCTTGGCCCCCGTCCCATCGTGCACCATCGCCATGGCGGTCCACCGATCGGCACCATACTTCAGTTGGATGCCCTGGCTTCGATTGGCGTTGAACACATGGTTGATGTACGACCGCTCCACGGCCTGCTGGCGCCCGCTGCTCATGAGGAATTCGCGCAGGAACGGAACTTTGAACTGCCCCACGTCCACCTTCCACACGTCGTTCAATCGGTACCCGATGATCGCATCGTCGAGACGGATCGATCCGCCACTGCGACTCGCCGCGATCTTGACCTTGTAGGTGAGATCGGGGCTGATGACATGGCCGTTCCAGTAGAGCTCGGTGCGCCGCTGTTCGAAGCCCCATCGCTCTCGGTCCTCGCCGGGCGCCGCGTCGCGGTGGTTGTAGACAAATCGTGCCTGCAGCTTCATGTAGAGCTGCAGCAGGAAATTGCCGTCGGCCGATCCGATGAAGAAGTGCTTATCGTAGCCGGCAGTCAGGCCGTTCTGCACGAGACTTGCCCGCAGATCAGCATCGGCCAGCACGTCCTGAACCAGCGCTCGGATCTCCTCGGCTCGTTGCTCGTCAATCCAGCCCCGATCGCCGGCAGCGCGCAGCCGCGCGATCTCTGCTGACTGAGCGTCAAGCTGAACCTTGATCCTCGCAAGCTCCGCCGCGAGATCTTCATTCACCGTCGGCGAGTGAAGCTCGGGCGTGCGGCGGGGTGCCACCGAGAGCTCGCTCTCCTGAGCTGCCCCCAAGGCCGGGCTTGGAGCGGCTATGACCAGGGCACCCATGGTGGACCCAATGAGTGCCAGGAGTGAAATCCTCAGGGCGGTTCTGTCATATCTTCTTGTAACACCTGGCATTGCGTTTCCCTCCGTCTGAGGGTGGCGGCCAGTGAAGGGTGGCTGTCCAGAACGAACTGACCGGCTCCCCAGGGGCACTCAAGGCGAATCTCAACACTCTCTGTAATTAGTACGAACGCGGCTGGGGATCGGCCGACTGGAATTGTGATATTTTTCACAATCTTTTGGGAGGCGTTGGTACACATCCCAGACCATTCGACGGGGCTGTCTCGCCGACCATGCCAGCGACGGAAACGCTCGGCGGCATAGGCGATCAGTGGTTGCCCAGGGAGACGGCCGCGTTGATGGTCGCGCTGAGATCAAGCGGGAATGCCGGCTGTCGAAGCCTCAGAGCAGTTGGGACCTTTCGGGGCGAGGCGCCGCCGCCATTGTGTTTGACGCTTGCGTCTCAGTTTGATTCGCTTCGCTGGATGGTGAACGTCTGGAGCTGCGGCTTGGCGGCGGGGAGGCTCTCGAACTGTTCGGTTGTCAGGATCGATTTGAGTTGCTTGGCGTACCGCTGACCGAGCGAACGGCGCTGACGATGGCCGTCCATGATTGGGTTGGTAGGCGGTCGATCGAACTGCATCGAGCCGGACCTGAACTGCTGCATCATCTCGATCATGCGTTTCTTTTGGCCGGGCTGGTAGTCGTGCGTCGCCGCGACGAGCCGGTCGTTGGCCACGGCAAGCTCCTCAAGGTACGCCGATTCGAGATTGGTTACTGCATCAAGGACATCCGAGTCGAGCCCCTCAATTTCCTTAGCCCGGGTGAACAAACGTTGCTCGCGCGTCTTGCGATACACCGACTGGTACGCTTTTTCGCGCCCTGCTTGGCGGAAGGCGGAAGCTTGGGACTCGTCCAGGCTGCTTGCGATCGTTTGGATAAACTCGTCGTTCACGTCTCGAACGGCCATGCGAAGATCAGACTCACGCTCGATCAATGCAAGGCTCTTGTCGAAGTCCTGCTCAGCCCAGGCCAGGAACGTATCGACTTCCGATTCGGTAAGGAACGCGTTGCGTTGGCTCAGGACGTCATCAAGTCGCAGTTCGTAGTCATCGAGCGTATCGGCGACCGGTTGCTCGTCCGCAGCGCCGATCTTCCACTGGTCAACGAGCTGATACAGATCAAGGCTCTCGCCGGCCAGTTCGCCGCGCGACAACGTGTTGAGGCGGCGCAGTTGTCGGTCAACCGCAGGCCAAACCTCGGCCTGCTCATCGGACAACAGGAGCGTGAGATCGGTCTCGAAACCGTCTTTGAGTTGCGTGCGCTCGGCGAGCAAGGTTCGCGCGGCTGAGGCAACGTCATCGGCGGTGGCCTCTTGGGGTTCTTCTTCATCCTGACGAGCCTCGCGTTCGGCTATCTCCGCCACGGCTATAGCCAGCTCGTCTCGCCGCGCGCGCAAGCGCCTTTCCAAGCTCTTGCGAAGCTCTTCGTGAAGTTGTTGCAGCACCTCGGGCGGGATGGTGTGCTCACCGTCGCCGACGTCGTCCCCGTCGGTCGAGTCAGCGTGCAAAATGATGATCTCCGCTTCGATCTCGTGCGATCCATCGCCATCCTCACCGCCTCCGCCGAACCACGCGCCGCCTTCACCGCCTTCACCACTTATTTCACTGTGCAGAATGCCGATGAAGGTACCGGCGCTGCCTTCCGCCTCGATGACTTGAACGTTGGCGAGGCTCTCCTGGATGCTCTTGAGCGCGATGTCCGCCATTTGCTGCGCGCCCGCCGAGCCAAGAGCGCCGAACCGCCCGGCCGGGCCCTGGTAGCGGTCTCTGACAGCC
>JACZXL010000280.1 GCA_022571635.1 Planctomycetota bacterium | reverse complement strand
GTCGCACACGGCGCACCGATGCACATCATCGCCGCGCCGCCATGACTACATTTGTTTGTCTATGAACACCCTCAGCGGGATCCTCGAATGGCGCAACGGCGCCGAGGGTCGAATTCGACAACTCGAAGACGGACTCATCGAGCGGCAGGATGATCCGTTCGTTCCAATCGCCCTCGGCGAACAATATCCGCTGCGCCCGGGTCAGCGGGTCACCGTGAACGTGGTGCGGAAAAGGCCGCGCCGACGAAGAGGTCAGCGGGATCGGCACCCCCGCGCCGTCGTGGACCAGATATTAGAGATCGAAGGACTCTCCCCTGAAAAATACGCCCAGCGCAAGCCCTTTGAAGATCTGACGCCGCTGGATCCGCAGCCGCGCATTACGCTGGAGCATCCCGGCTGTCCGGCCGCGTGCCGACTCATCGATCTCTTCTGCCCGATCGGATACGGCACCCGCGGGCTCATCGTCTCGCCTCCCAAAGCGGGCAAGACGATTCTGCTCCAGAACATCGCCTTCGGTATCAAGCACAACCATCCCGACATCGAGCTCATCGCCCTTCTCATCGACGAGCGGCCGGAGGAAGTCACCGATTTCAAGCGCAACGTCCCCGCCCAGGTGCTCGCGTCGTCGAACGACCAAGACAACGAACGTCATATCATGCTCGCAATCTTGGCGGTGGAGCGGGCCAAGCGAATGCTCGAGGCGGGAAAGGACGTGGTGATGCTGCTCGACTCGGTGACCCGCCTGGGCCGAGCCTTCAACAACTCCCGAAAATACGGAAGCGGTGGCCGGACGATGTCGGGCGGCTTGGATTCGCGCGCCCTGGAGGTACCCAAGCAACTGTTCGGAGCGGCCCGCAAAGCCGAAGAAGGCGGCTCGCTCACCATCATCGCCAGTTGCCTCGTGGACACCGGGTCGCGGGCGGACCAGATCATCTTCGAGGAGTTCAAAGGCACCGGCAATATGGAGCTGGTCCTCGATCGCTCTATCTCCGAGCAGCGGCTCTACCCGGCCATCAACCTCGCCGCTTCGGGCACCCGCAAGGAGCATCTTCTGCTCAGTGAGAAGGAGCTCAAGACGGTGATCGCCCTTCGCCGCCGGCTCATGAGCATGCCACCACCGATGCAAATCGAGCAGTTGCTCGGCGCCTTGAAGCGATATCCGACGAACGAAGCGCTCGTAAGCGGTTGAGCTGGTAATTTGTTGATGGACTAAAAAACCCCCGGCCGAGGAGGGCCGGGGGGTGTGGTCGTTGTGTCAACTCAGCGAGGGCCGGTTAGCAGGGCCCCCAGGCGCCCAGCAAGAAGAGCAGGTCCTTCACGTCAACGTCGTCGCTGTTGTCGAAGTCGGCGGGACAATCTCCCTTCGGCGGGCAGGGCCCCCAGGCGCCCAGCAAGAAGAGCAGATCCTTCACGTCAACCTCGCCGTTGTTGTCGAAGTCCCCCGGGCAGGCCGGGGGTATGCCGACAAACACGTCGTCAACGTACCAATCGTCGTTGGTCGCGTTCACGGTTGTGCGGAAGCGCACACGGAACTCGTCGTGCATCGCATCGGTCGGTAGGTTATGCGACCAGAAGTCGTACTCGGTCTGGTTGACGCCGTCGGAATTGACGACGTTGAGAATCTTCCATGTCCGGTTCAGCGCCCAGTACTCGACGACGAGCGATTCGCCCGCCTCGACACCGATGTGCTCGGTGAAGTAGGACAGGACCGATCCGGTCTGCCCGACCATGTCGATGAAGTTCGTTCGTATCTCGTCCTTCTGGTAGAGGCCGGCGTTGCCGTCGAGCGTGAGCGATCGCGGCTCGCTGGGCTCGTTCACGCCGGACGAGGTCACGAACGCGCCGAAGTTGTAGGTCCAGTTGTCGGTGTTGACAGTATTGTTGGGGAAGTCGTCAAAGAACGGCGGCACGAGCGTCGGGGGCTGCTCGAACAGACAGAAACGCGAGTTACGGAAATTGACGATCGCATTGATGGGGCCTGGCGAAAACTTCAGATTCGTCCCAAACACGCCGCCGCAGCCACCGATCCCGCTGCACATGATGTGGCAGCCGCTGCCGGAGCAGTGCAGCGCATTCCAGTTGTGCCCCAGCTCATGGGCCGACAACCCCGCACGAAGATCAGAGTTGAAACTGAACCTGGATTGCACGAGGCTGTAGCCGAAAGCGCCGACGTTGCAGACCGTCCCGACCCAGGCGATACCGACGACCGACCCGTTGAGGTTCTTCCCCGTGAACAGTTGCGCAACGTCGCGCCTGATTGACGATTCCGGTGTCGTGTTCCATGTGTTGCGGAACTGGGTGAGGAGCGTAAATGGGTCAGTCGAGGAATAGGGGTCCGGTTCGCTGGTACGGATCACCATCACCGTGATCTCGTAGGTGATGTCGGTGTCACGCTCGTAGACGTTCTCCAGTTTGACCATGACATTCTCGATATCCGCCACCGTCGCCGGCACCGAGCTGCCGTTGAGCTGGTAGAATTCCCGGTCGGCGTCGAAAGCGATGTCCGTCGTTTGCAGTCCGGTGCCGGCGATGGGGTCGCCGCCAGGCCCCAGATCACCCAGGTTGCCCAGCGGCTGGGGGATGTCGTCGGTGCCGCAGACCCCCTCCACCGGCACGAGATCCTCGCCCCGGTAGATGACGTGGCTGGTCTTGGGCGCCCCGCCAACCGCCAGCTTCGACAGCGGCTGGATGTACCACACTTGCCCGGACTCGTGAGCAACCACCGCCCACAGTTGCCCATCCATCAGGGTGGCCGACACTCGGCTGAGCGGCTCTCCCTGGACTATCCCGCGGTAGGTTCGCGGCGGCGGCGGCTCCACTTCCCGCAGCTTCCCGTCCTCCCCCTGGACCAGAACCTGAAAGTCGTCGGCCCGCATGGTGTACGGATCGAGGACCAGCGTTTGCATCTGGTCCCCCAGCCGAACCTCGGCCGTGAAGGGCTCTTGCTCCGTTGCGGGCAGGTCCAGCGTCTGAAGGTCGTACTGCAGCAATTCCGGTATCACCGGCCCAGTCGGCCCGCGAACCCCATTGAGAACCTGAGCGGTCAGGTCGCCGGTCCACAGCAGCACGGCGCTACAGGCCAGCGCAGAGAGGAGTGTCTTTCGAGTCTTCATAGTTCAGTTTGCCTTTCTAGTCGCGATCGAAAGAGTTTGGATTCATACCCAGGAGACGGAGGAAACGCCGCCCATGAGGCGTGCCAGCACACGTCGAAGCACACCGTGCGGTGTCATGATGACTCGGCGCGGACAAACCGAAGCCGACCGCTGATCGATCTTCTGGTCGTTACTGATGATGCCGTCCTCCGTACTACACCGAGGCGTCGCGGGGGCGTGGGCCGCGACAGCCCATATCCAGGAGTGTACGTTTCCATTGTGACCGCAGTCGCGCCCCTGTCAACGCGCAACCCCAGAAGAAATAACGTGAATTGAGCCCGCCGGCGGCCCTTGTGGGGCGCAGCAGGAACCCCGGCATGATCTTGGGCGCCCGGACGCGTCTTGCGGGCGAACCACCGAGGCGGGCCGAGACGGCACAACAAAATCGCCGCGGCCGGAATACCGGCAGCGGCGATGGTTCTTCTCTGCAAGACTGGGCTTCCGTGCTCGCCTTTGCTCAGCAAACGACGGAAGGTTCAGATCCTTAGCTGCGGCGTCGACGTCGGGCGCCGGCCAGACCGGCTAGACCCAACAGGGCCAGTGCGCCAGGCGCCGGAACGGTCGTCCATTGGAAACGAGTTTGAATGGGCCCCTGACCGCCGACAGTACCCCACTGGATGTTCCAAATGCCGCTGGCGTGTTGGCCCTTCAGCACAGCAACCTGAAGGACGAGTATCTGCCCATCCACCGGAAATGACTGCGCGTCATTCGGCGTCGCGTTGTATCCAAAGAGCTCATTTATGCTACCGCTTCCGTTGAGGATTCCGCTAGCATCGAGAATATCTGAACCCCCCGGTGCGAAAAACGCCGCATCGAGGGCTACGGAAGCGGCTTTGACGCCGATGGTGATATAGGTATCGGCACTAGCAGCGGCAGGATCAAGGTCGTAAAAAGCACCGATCAGCGGCCTGTTCGAACCGAAGGACCAGTTCCAGAATCCACCGCCCTTGCCATCGAATTTGTCCTTGAGGTCACTGCTGTGGATCATGCTGGTAAAGGGCTCCGTCGTGACGACAAAAATCGAGTTGAGCGTGTCGTTTGGATTGTCGAAATTCAGGTACAGGTTCCACACGTCAACCACACCCACGTTGGGCCCGCCGAACGCCTTAGCCGTGTCATACTGCCCCTTATTCACCATTTTCCAGCCAGTGAAGTCCGCCGAAGCCGCAACCGAAAGCGCAAGCGCTCCGAGTACGCCTGCTGTGATGGGAAGCACATTCTTTCTCATTGTTAGAACCTCTTTCTCTACTCTTCTTCTTTGTTCTCAGTGACTACCAGGAGATTCACGCTTCAGCTGGCATCATTGCAGCTTCTGCCTTCTCTCACACTCTGGCTCAAAGATACAGACGTGGAAACTCTAGTCAAGACATAAGTCTCTGTGTTTTGGACATTTTTAAGATGGGCAAGATACGCCCGGTGACCAGGCATGGGCCCCCGGCCGCATCCGGGCCCCGACCCGGCTCTGCCAGCCCGTACGCCAGCCACAACATCGCTACTCGCACTCCCACAGCGCCCCCGTTC
>JACZXL010000045.1 GCA_022571635.1 Planctomycetota bacterium | reverse complement strand
GCGACTCGCAGATCACCGGGCGGCCCCGGACCAGGGCGCGGACCTCGCGGCCGACGCGCTCGTGCAGAATGAGTCTGTCCGAGAAGCGATTCGAGGTCTTTTGGAGCGCCCGGAATTGAACGTTCGCTGCGAGCACGTCGAGCGGATGCTCGCGACGCCCAGGCTTTATGAGCACGAACTGGGCGTGCTGCTCACCACGGCTTGGGCCCAGCAGACGGTCCAGTCCATCGCTCGTCAGTTACATTCATTGACATCGGAGGCACCGTTGCGATGTGCGGCCTAGTCGGGACTCGGGGCTTCAAAAACGCCCCGAGCGATCACCGTACATTTCGACATGCCCTGAAGTGGGCGTATGTCGCCACACTCGGTCAGCGGGGAATTGTACTGTTGCTGACGTTTGTTCTGGCGGCGATCCTTGGGCCGGAGGACTTCGGCACGGTCGCGATGGCGACCGCATACATCATCTTCATCGAGATGTTCGTTGCGCAGGGCATGGGCGCTGCCATCATTCAGCGCAAGGATCTGTCTCGCGAACACTTGGATTCCGTGTTCTGGCTTGTTGTCGCCGCCAGCATCGTTCTCTGCGGCGTGAGCGTGCTGGTGAGTCCGTGGTGGGCCGCGGTCAACCGTCTGCCCGAACTGGGATCGGTCATCACCTTCCTCTCGCTTTCCGTACCCATCAAGGGCCTGAGCGTTGTACAGGAAGCCCTGCTTCAGCGGAAAATGGACTTTCGTAATCTTGCGCTGCTGCGAGGCGCGGCGCTCATCATCGGTGGCGCCGTCGGGGTGACGATGGCGATTCGTGGCTTCGGCGTTTGGGCGCTTGTCGGTCAACAACTCGTCGGATCGGCGCTGGCCACGGCCGTGATGTGGAAAGTGAGCGACTGGCGACCTCGCCTGTTCTTTTCATGGCGCCGCGCTCGCGAGCTGTTCGGGTTCAGCGGCGGGATGCTCGCCTCACAGCTTGGCGTGTATACCGCCGGCCAGTCCGATGCAATTTTGATGGGCATTTTCTTTGGCCCGGTTGCGGTCGGTCTGTATCGTTTGGCGACTCGGATCATGGAGGCCGTGCTGGAGGTCGGGACGCGATCGATTCAGTCTGTCGCCCTGCCACACTTTTCGAGTTTGCAGGATGATTCTGAAGGATTGCGCAAAGCGTTTCTTGCGTGCATCCGTCTCAGCGCAACGATCACAATTCCGGCGATGACGCTCTTGGCCCTAGCCAGCGACGAGCTGATGCTGCTTCTGGGCGACAAATGGGCGCCCGCAGCCGGAGTGTTGAAGATCGTGGTGTTCATGGGGATGGCCAAGGCATTGACGCTCTTCACCGGCCCATTGCTCTTGGCCAACGGACGTGCAGGAACCGTTGCCGTACTCGTTTGGATCCTGGCGATCGCTACGGCCGGCATCATTGCCGCTGTAGGCGGATTGATGAAGCACGCGGCCGTTGGTGACCAAGTAGCTGCGGTCGCGCTGACCCGTACTGGTACCTTCATTGTTCTGCACGGCGTGGTCAGTCTGCTGATTATCAGCCATCTTTATCAAATCTCCATGCATCAGTTGGTTGCGGTAGTTGTTCCCGCGATCGTCGTGTCCGCAGCCGCCTTGTTGACGGCAAAGCTCGTGACGCTCCTCGGCTTCGGCGCGAATACAAATCCGGTCGTCGCGTTATTTTGTGTGATGGCGCCGGCTACGCTGGCGGCCGGTGGGACACTACTCATTGTTGACGAATCAGTTCGCACCACGATCTGCAGAATCATGCGGCCGGACCGCTCACAACGCATCACGTCGCCTGACGGCGCTGTCTCCACACAACAGGATTAGCAGACAAGGCCTCTATCGAATGTTAAGCGCATTGCGATCTGTACGCGATCGGGTCGAACGTTTCGCGCTGGAGCGACATCGACGATCCATTCTCAAGGTCGTTCGAGGTGGCGAGGGGCTGCACCTCGACGGCAAGGTTCTTTTTGTGCACGCCGAGAGACTCACGCTTGGGCGCAATGTGCATATCGGCCACGGTGCGTGCTTTAACTGTCTGGGAGGCATCACCGTTGGAGACCACACGATCATAAGCGGACAGGTCACCATCTACTCGTACGATCACGCTTTCAAGAGGCCGTCACGTCTGCCGTACGATGACGAGGTAACGCCCAAGCCGGTGTACATTGGACGCTACGTGTGGATCGGGATGAATGTTACGATCGCGCCAGGCACCATTATCGAAGACGGCGCTGTGATCGGAATCGGGACGGTTGTCAGCGGTCACATTCCCGCCAACGCAATCGTCGTGAGCCCTAAGCCAAGGATCGTTGGCTATCGCGACGAATCGCACACACGAGCTTTGGCACAACAAGAACGGTTCTACCTTAGCGCAGCCGCATAGACGAACCTACGAATCTGTTGACCTAATTGGCAGCATTGATGTCTTGGCATATCGACATCCTGATGATCACCTATAACCGGCCGGCGTACACTCGTTTGTCGTTGCCGGCGCTGCTGGATTCATGTGATGAGACGATGCGAGTCTGGGTCTGGCAGAACGGCGACGACGTTGAGACGCTCGACGTCGTGCGCAGTTATCTCGATCATCCCAGGCTGCATCGATTCCATCACAGCCTTGAAAACGGGTTCGTTCGCGAGCCGACGAATTGGCTGTTCAAAGAAGCAGAAGGTGATTTGTTCAGTGTGATTGCAGACGATTGCCTCGTGAGCGACGGTTGGGCTGACAAGTTGCGCACGGCGCATCAGGATGTCGCGCAGTTCGGCGTGATCGCCTGCTGGCACTTTCCGGTCGAGGATTACATTCCCGAATTGGCTCAGAAGAAGACGTACCGCTTTGCCTGTGGACATCAGTTGATGGTCAATCCGTGGGTGCAAGGAAGCGGCGTCATCATGAAGCGAGAATGTGTGGATGCTTTGGGTCTACTGCCGCCTAAGGACAAGGGATTCACGCGCTACTGCATACGCATTGCCGCGGCCGGCTGGACAAACGGCTGGTGCGTGCCGCTGGTCCCGATCGATCACATGGATGATCCACGATCGCCCAACACGATGTTGAAGACCGACGCGGACCTGGAGCGTCACCTACCTCTTTCGGCCTGGATGCGGGGCACGCGAACCATCGAGACGTGGACTGCACACCTTCGAAAGTCCGCCAGAGCCATCCAGGAGTCGCCGATCGATCCACGTCTCTACCTCGGCGTGCGCAAGAAGATCCGTCGACTCTGGACTCGGATCAAACGACAAGAGTTGTTGTATTGACACCTGGGCGTGAAGATGAGAACAATCGTGCGCTTGCCTGTGATTGAAACCGTTGAGGATGTGGCCCAACGACAGCTTTGCTGTGGCTGCGGCGCGTGCGCGTATGTCAGTCCGGGCACGATCGAGATGATCGACTCGCTGGGGCACGGCCGGCGTCCGCGCTTCAAAGGGCCACGTCGAACTAGAGCGGATGATCAAGAGGCGCTGCGCGTCTGTCCGGGTCTCGGGCTTGAGCACACCTTCGATCGTTCGCATCCCGATCTCATTCGTGAGCTCGTGGCGGGTTGGGGACCTGTGCTGGAGGTGTGGGAAGGCCATGCGACGGACGACGCGATTCGCTTTGCCGGCTCCAGCGGCGGCGCCGCTAGCGCGCTCGCCCTCGCCTGCATTGAACAGGGCGGCATGCATGGCGTTCTGCACATCAAGGCCCGAGCGGACGCGCCGTATCTCAATCACACGGTCCTCAGCACGACCCGCAAGGAGATACTCAGCGCCACCGGGTCGCGCTACGCACCGGCCAGTCCGTGTGATGGCCTCCAATTGATTGAAGATGCGCCGGCGCCGTGCGTCTTCATCGGCAAGCCGTGCGATGTGGCGGCCGTTCATAAAGCCAAGCAAGTTCGTCCCGCGCTGGCTGAAAAGGTGGGCGTGACGATCGCCTTTTTCTGCGCGGGCACGCCGACCACGAACGCCACGTTGGAATTACTTCGGCGGATGGGTGTCGATGATCCGTCACAGGTTGTCGAGTTGCGATACCGCGGCAATGGCTGGCCGGGCGACGCCACGGTTACGTTCAGGACAGAGAACGGAATCGAGACGCGTTCGCTGAGTTATGAGGAATCGTGGGGTGAGATTCTGACGAACGACAAGCAATGGCGTTGTCATGTCTGCGCCGATCACACGGGCGAGTTCGCCGACATTGCCGTGGGCGATCCTTGGTATCGGCGCGCTGAACCGGGCGAATGCGGGCAATCGCTCGTGCTGGTCCGGACCGAGCGGGGCAGGCGCATCTTGCGTGAGGCGATTGAGGCAGGGTATCTCGCCCTGACTCGCGCAGATGCCTCGATTCTGCCGAGGTCGCAGCCGAATCTTCTGCGCGGACGCGGCGCCGTGTGGGCGCGGATACTTGTGAACCGCTTGATGGGTGTCGCCGCACCGCGCTACCGCGGATTCCCGATGTTCCGATTCTGGCTGGCGAAGCTGACACTGGTGGAGAAACTTCGTTCGATCTTGGGAACAGCGCGACGTGTAATGCGGCGGGGGCTCGGGGATCGGACGGTGATCGTTCCGTTCGTTGCTCACGATTCGACTACCGAGCCATGCTTGCAGGTCGTTTCCGACCAGCGAGCCGATTCCGAGGAAGCACTGTCCCAAGCGGCGTAACGAACCGTCGTTCATCTTTAGGTCCTGTAACAGCGAGACAGCGAAGCAATGAACCTAGCGATTCAAGCGATGATTCGGCCCACCATCCAAACTGGACGGGCGCTTTGGAAGATGGTGCGTGGGAGGCCGGTTGTTTTTATTGACGATCCACCGCAGCCCGGGCCGAGGTACGGTCACGGTAAGCCGCCGCATCCGGCTCTGCTTGCGCTGATCGAACGAGGCCGAGACGGTTACCGTAAACGGTTGGAAGGCTTCCTTCGGTTGCAGGACAAGCTGCGGCGCATACCGGTACACGCCGATGGCGCTCGAGCCGACAACGCAACCCCGCATTGGAACAATCCGTGGTTTCCCGGCCTGGACGCGGTCGCTCTGAGCGGTCTGATTGCTGACGCCAAGCCCGCGACGTACCTCGAGATTGGGTCAGGCTTCTCGACGCTCTTTGCGAGACAGGCGATCACGGACCTCGGGCACACGTGTCAGATCATCTCGATCGATCCGGAGCCGCGAGCCGCGATTGACGCTGTTTGTGATCATGTATATCGAAGTCCGGTGGAGTCGGTGGGGCTTGAGATATTCGATTCACTTCAGCCGGGCGACATCCTGTTCGTGGACAGCTCGCATCGCGTTTTCATGAACTCCGACGTCGAGGTGATATTCCTGGATGTTCTTCCGCGGCTCAAGCCGGGTGTGTTGGTACATTTTCACGACATTTGGCTGCCCTACGACTATCCGGAGCGATGGGTCGATCGTTACTACTCCGAGCAATACATGCTGGCGGCCCTTTTGTTGTTCGGCGATCAGTACGAGATCGTTCTTCCGAACCGGTTCATCACTGAAGATCAAGAGCTTGGCGATGTTCTTTCGCCGCTATGGAATAGCGCGGAGCTTGCCGACGCGCCGACGCAGGGCGGATCGTTCTGGATTCGCCGCAAGGAAGTGAGTTGAATGCAATGTCGTTGATTCAGCGATTCGCAGCCGTAGAGAATTCAGATTCGCTCTCGAATCGCATGCGATCGAAGCGTTTTCGCAGCTTTGAACAGCTTGTCGAGCCGCTTCCACGACCGCTGCGCATCATCGACTTCGGCGGAACCCCCGAGTTTTGGGAACAGCGAGGTTGGGCTGGACGCGATGATGTGCACATTACCGCTGTGAACCTTCAGCCGAGGATTAGTTTTCGTCCGAACTTCCGTCCCATAGTCGGTGATGTAGCGGATCTGAGTCAGTTTCCGGATAACAGTTTCGACATCGCATTCAGCAACTCGGTAATTGAGCATCTGTTCACCTTCGAACGACAGGCAGCGATGGCCAGGGAGCTTCAGCGAATAGCGCCGGTGTACTGGCTACAGACCCCGAATTACTGGTTCCCGATGGAGCCGCATTTTCATGTCCCGGGTTGGCAGTGGCTTCCGATCGGCGTCCGTAAGGCGATCATTCGACGCACGCGGTGCGGCTGGCGGGGGCCATGTCCCGACGCCGAACTGGCTGATCAGATCGTACGCGAGGTGCGACTGTTGACCCGAAGTGAGCTTCAGCGGCTGTTTCCCAATGCAGCGATCGTTCCGGAGCGCTTCGGCGGTCTGGTGAAATCGTGGATCGTGTACTCGACGATCGAGCCGGCGTTGGCCCGAAGGCTGGCCGCATGACCAAGTTGTTTCGATTGATTGATGCAGAGATGGCTGAGGGGGCGTATCAGGATCCGACGATGAGTAGGGTTCGGCGCCGGGGCTGTAAGAATGTTGGATCGAGTTGTTGGGCGGGCCGGAACTGCGCAACAGCTTCGGTGAGTGGGGCAGAGGGCAGGTCTCGATGATGCTTGCGACTACACCAACCTTGGACTGGTTCAATCAAACGACGGTGCACCCGCTCGGGTTGGTGTTGCTCGTGGTGCTTGGGGCGGCGACGTTGCTCGTACCCCGACGTTACGCGCTCGTGCCGATGCTGATCCTGGTGTGCTTCATCGGTCCGGCGCAACGGATCGTGGTTGCGACCCTCGACTTCAATTTTCTACGTTTGATGGTGTTGGCGGGATGGGCGAGAGTTCTACTCCGTGGCGAGATGTGGGGATGGCGATGGAGGCCGCTCGACACGGTGGTGTTGGCATGGGCGATCTGCGCAACGGTGCTGGCCACCTTGTTGCACACGACTCTGTCGGCATTCATCATGCGTCTTGGTCTTCTGTACGATGCGATCGGACTCTACTTCCTATGCCGGCTCCTCGTCCGAAGCTTCAGCGATCTTCGCATATTCGCGCAATGTGCGGCGCTGATCAGCCTTCCGGTGGCGGTCCTATTCATGGTCGAGCAGACGACCGGTCGCAACCTCTTTGCGATATTCGGCGGGGTTCCGGAGATCACGATTGTGCGCGCTGGGCGACTGCGGTGCCGCGGCCCGTTTATTCACCCAATTCTCGCCGGCTCATTTTGGGTGGCGCTGATGCCATTGATCGGAGCGCTTTGGTGGTATCGCGGCAATAACAGGGTGCTCTCACTCTTGGGGTTGGCCGGAGCCGCGGTCGTCGTCGTCACGTGCGCGTCGGCGACTCCGCTCGGTGGCTTGCTCGCCGGACTGATTGTCGCGACGCTGTTTCCACTTCGCCGTTGGTTCTCGCAGTTGCGCTGGGGTGCGGTTCTGGGTCTGATAGCGCTCCAGTTGGTTATGGTGAATCCGGTCTGGCACCTCCTGGCGCGGGTGCAGTTGGTCTCGGGGTCGACCGGGTGGTATCGCTTCAAACTCATCGATGAGTTCATCAGCCATTTCGATGAATGGTGGCTGATCGGGACCGAGTCGTATTCGAGCTGGTGGACTTACGGTCTTGAGGCCATCACCAACGAGTACATTCTCCAAGGCGTTGAGGGTGGGATTCTCACGCTCGGGCTTTTCCTCGCCATCATCGCTGTCGCCTTCTACGCCGTTGGGCGTACTTGGCGTCGGGAGGCTCGCCGGCACTTGCGACTCCGGCGATTGACAACGCCTCGGACCCCCAGCCTGCGGGCCCGACGACTTCGCTGGGGCCGGGAATCCGCCGGGCACCTGGCGATGGCCTGGGCGCTGGGCGTGGCGCTGTTCATCCATTGTGTCGTCTTCATCGGCGTATCCAACTTCGGACAGACGGTTCTCGTCTGGTACCTCACGCTCGGTTTCATTGGAAGTCTCACTCCGCTGCGCTCCCGGAAGCGCGCCGTCGCTTCTCGGCGGCCGGTGGACACGGCGCCGCCCCGCACAATGATCGGGATACCCGAGTCGACCGCACCCTTGGCAGGTGCGTGATTCCAGTCGCTGCATCTGCAGCTATTTGTGCCGTTGAGAGCCGAAAGGAATGCCTGATGTTTCGTCGTGACAGGATACAGCCGGTGAGCCGAGACAAATGGGATGACCTGGCGCACCGATTTCTCGATCATAATTACCAGCAGACTTGGGCCTATGCCCACGCGCTGGCCGAGCGCCGTCATGCTGAGTGCGAACATGTTGCGATCGATTCAGACGGTGAACTCATTGGGGTTGCCAGCGTTCGAGTGAGGCGTCTGCCCGTAGTCGGAGGAGGCATAGCCTATGTGGCCGGTGGACCGCTCACGAGAATCGGGCGTGACGATGACATTGATCGGCTGGCGCAATGCCTCACGGTGCTTGAAGCCGAGTACGTTCAGCGCCGCGGCCTCACGCTTCGAATCTTGGCTCCACTCGGTTCCCCCGATTGGAATGCTCGAGCAACGAACTCATTTGATTGTACGAACTTCGCGCCAACCGATCGATCCCGCAGTTACCGAACGTTCCTACTGGATATCGATCGGCCGCTGGATGACGTGCGTGCCGGCTTCTCCAAATACTGGAGGCGGAACCTTCGACGCGCGGAGCAGAGAAATTTCATTATTCGTACGGGCACGGAACCTGAGTTCTTTGAGGAAATATGCCGGCTCTATCAGCGGCTACGAGGACGCAAGCAGTTTCGTGCTGATCTCGATGCCGATTTCTACGCGTCTTTACAACGTCAGCTTTGCAACGACGAGCGGTTTGATGCACTGATCGTCGAGCACGATCACCAGCCGGTGGCTGGCCTGGTGATGAGCATGCTCGGCGATACCTGCGTTCCGCTCGTGCTGGCGACGGACGAATCCGGTCTGCGGAACTACGCCGCGTACGGCTTGCAATGGCACTCGATTGTCATGGCCCACGATCGAGGCCTTCGCTATTACGATCTGGGCGGCATCGACGCTGAGGGCAACGCGGGCGTGTACAACTTCAAGAAGGGTATGCGCGGTGTGGAACTGTGCGCCCCAGGTCCGTTCGAGTCGTCTCCATCGGGCGTGATCGCCGCCATCACGAGTTCGGCGGAGCGGATCTACAAACGGTTGGCTCGAGCCGCTTGAGCGTCTATCGAGCAAGTTAGCAGAACCTCGCCAACCTTGAGCACGTGACACTTTCGCGGCTCACGGGGGATCAAGTCATTCCAACTTGGTACGACCAAACCACACTCCACCCGATCGGCCTCATCGCGGTGTTTCTCCTGGGCGTCGCTACGCTCGTGGTGCCCCGCCGCTATGCGCTGGCGCCGATGCTGATCATGGCGTGCTTCATCTCGCCCGCCCAGCGAATCGTGATTGCCTCCCTGGATTTCAATCTTCTTCGGATCATGGTTCTGTTCGGATGGCTCCGCGTCCTTGTCTTTGCCGAGATGCGCCGGATTGAATGGAAGCGGATTGACACAGTCGTGATTCTCTGGGCCGTCATTGCAACCGTGGTGGTGACGCTGCGCGAAGCAACGGCCGCGGCGTTCATCTACCGTCTCGGGCTGAGCTTCGACGCGCTCGGCATGTACTTCCTGTTCCGCTTCTTGATCCAGAGCTGGAAGGACCTGGAGAAACTGATGCTGGTTGCCGCGATCATCAGTATTCCCGTGGCGGCAGTCTTCCTCATCGAACTATCCACCGGGCGCAACATGTTCGCGATATTCGGCGGCGTACCGGAGATCACGGTCGTGCGCGAGGGCCGGTTGCGCTGCCGCGGACCATTCTCGCATCCGATTCTGGCCGGCTGTTTCTGGGCGGTGATGATGCCCTTGATCGGCGGGCTGTGGTGGAACGGTCGCTGGGTGCGATGGTTTGCGCCTATCGGTCTGGTTGCCTCGGCAATCGTGGTCTTTAGCACAGCATCGGATACGCCAATCTCCGCTGTTATGGCTGGAGCTCTCGCCGCAGCGTTGTTCCCACTGCGGCGGTCGATGCGTTGGATCCGGTGGAGTACGGTGCTCGGCCTTGTTGCGCTTCAGATCGTTATGACGAATCCGATCTGGCACCTGTTCGTTCGTGTCCAGCTCGTCCATGGATCAACCGGCTGGTATCGCTTCAAGATGATCGATGGATTCCTCCGGAACTTCAGTGAATGGTGGATACTTGGCACGAAGGACTACTCCAAGCTCTGGCCCCAGCCCTTCGATTCCATCACGAACCAATTCGTTCTTGAAGGCGTCGAAGGTGGTCTGGTTACGCTCACACTGTTCGTCGTACTTTTGGCGCTTGGATTTCACGGCGTCGGTCGGATTGGACGGTCGGTTCGGAACTCCAGATCCCGCCAGATCATGGCGTGGATGCTTGGCGCCGCTCTCTTCGCGCACTGCGCTTCTTTCCTGGCGGTTTCCTACTTCGGTCAGATCATGATGATCTTGTTCCTGACACTCGCGGCCATCGCTTCGCTCTCGCCGCCCGATCGTCGGTTGGCGACTGCTCGGAATCGGGCAGATAGACGCTCGTTGCGCACTTCCAAGCGAAGGCTTACTGAGATTCTCCAGAGGCCCGTTCCGGTTCGCGCTTGCCGCAGCGCCGAAGGCTCTCCCACCTGACGAACATGACTGTTACCTGTCCAACGGACACAACGATTCCGCAGTCAAGGGTCGCCAAGGCTGCGGCCCCTGCCGACGGTACTGTGCATCGTGACCTGCTGCGGCGGGAAGCAAGCCGGAGCCGCTTGCGCTCCTATTGGCTCGAATGTGCAGGACAGCCGATCGCTTTTCAGATCGGTGCCGTTTGCGACGGTGTTTACAACCTGCTGAGCACGGCGTTTCTGCCGGAAGATGCAGCCGTCTTACCGGGACAGGTTCTGCTCGTTCGCGTGATTGAAGATCTGCGCGAAGCGAGGATCGGGTCGATCGACTACGGATTCGTTGATGCGTTGTACAAACGCATGTACGGCACGGAGAGTTGGGATGAGGTGACGGTGCATCTGTATGCCAAGTACGTTCGTGCATCGTCAACGAGAGTCGTTCATCGTGTCGCGGTAGGATTGCACCGCCGTGCATTTGCTGCTGCGGCGCGCGGTGGACGGCTGGGGCGGGTGAAGAAACGACGGCGTAGTCAACTGGCCAAGGGGCGAAAATGATGAGCCTCACGCTTGCCGCCGCCATGTCGGCGTCCGCAGCAGTTGCAGCTTGGTATCTCGGACCGATGTTGCCCCGTCGACTTGAGGAGCGCCGGCTCAGACAGCTTTGCCGCGAGACACGTAGTTTGGTTCTGACTTATGACGACGGCCCGGGCGCCGAGCTAACACCGCGCCTTCTTGATCTACTTGAGACGCGTGGGGTGAGAGCAACCTTCTTCCTTGCCGGGAATTGCGCCGATGAGCATCCTCAGATCGTCGACGAGATTGCAGCCGGTGGACACGAGATTGCCTGCCATACCCAGGATCACCTCAATGCGTGGCGGTCTTGGCCGTGGCGGGGGATCACCGACATCGACGCGGGTTACCAAACCCTCGCGCAGTGGGTGGAGAAGGACGGTCTGTTTCGGCCGCCGCACGGCAAAATGACGTTGGCGACTTGGGCAGCCGTGCGACGACGCCGAGCGCCGATCGGCTGGTGGACGATTGTGGCAGGTGACGTCGAGGATGAGATGCCCGATCCGGATCTAGCGCTCGAGCAGGCACGACGTCTCGGAGGGGGCGTCGTGCTGCTCCACGACTTTGATCGCGAGCCGGAGCGCGCCGACTTCGTGCTTACGAGCACCACAAACCTGCTCGATGCCGCCCAGCAGGAAGGATGGACGATCCGCACGCTTGGAGAACTTATGTGTTACGGGATGAAGGATGCCGCCTGAGACGCTCACTGTTGCCGAGGTCGAAGCTCCGTCACGCGAGCGTGATCATGTAGAGTCAGGATCCGTTGACGTCCTTGATCTTTCGATCGTGATCGTGAACTGGAACACCCAACACGTGATCGTCGATTGCCTCCGTTCGGTGCTGGCGAATCTTGGCGAGCTCTCCACTGAGGTCATTGTGATCGACAATGCCTCGACAGACGACTCGGTACAGGTTATCGCTGAGCGGTTCCCACAGGTCCAGCTTATCGTCAACGATACGAATCGCGGCTTTGCCGCAGCCAACAACCAGGGGATGCGCATCGCGCGCGGAGCGTATGTCCTACTTCTGAATCCGGACACAGTCGTGCTGGACGGCGCGTTTGACAAGACGCTCACCTACGCGCGGCGGCATCCCGACATCGGCGTGCTCGGATGTCAGGTCATGGAGAGCGCCCAAGCCGTTCAGCGGACATGCTTTCGGTTCCCGTCGCCGCTGAACACACTCATGTGGGTTTCGGGCGCTCTGGCGTGGTTCCCGCGATCACGAATCGCCGGCCGGGCCGCCTACGGACCGTGGAACCGCCGGGATGAGCGCGAGGTGGAAGTCGTCTCCGGCATGTTCATGCTCGTTCGCTGCGAAGCAATCGAGCAAGTCGGCCTTATGGACGAGGCGTATTTCGTCTTCGCGGAAGAAGCCGACTGGTGCTACCGATTCCGAAGCGCTGGCTGGCGATGCGTGTTCGCGCCGGTCGGGCGCATTGTACATGTCGATGGCGGCAGCAAGAGCACGGAGCAGGCCAGTGTAAAGATGTACGTCGAGATTCAAAAGAGCCTGTTGTTGTTTCATCGCAAGCATTTGGGTTGGGGCCGTTGGGCGCTGAGCAAGCTTCTTTTCTCGACGACGATGGTGATTCGCCTTGCGTGGTGGACGGTGTGGGCCGCGCTGGGCGTGGGTAAATCATCGCGTCACAAGGCGAGCCAGTCGGCCGCAGCGGTGCGGTACCAGTGGACGGGAAGGGAGCCGGCCTGGTGAGCGCGCTGCCTGTATCAAGTCCGGGTCATTCGGCGCTCAACGCGCCTCGACTTCGATTAGGGGCGCGACGCCTCTCATTCGAGATCGTGCATTCGTTTGACGCGCTGGATCATCTTCGAAGCCAATGGGACGAACTCGTAGCTCAGGTCGGATCACGAATCTATCTGACCTACGACTGGTGCAAGGTGTGGTGGGAACACTACGGACGGGGGCGGGACGCTCGCGTGTTCGTATTCCGCGAAGCTGAACATCTCATCGGCGTCGTCCCCATGTTTATCGACGACGTGCGGCTCGGCCCCGCGAAACTTCGGCTCGGGAAGATCATGGGTTCGGATTCCACCCAGGCGATCTGCGACCTGCCGGTCTGTACGCCATGGGCGGAGGCGGTGATCAACGAGATTATAGAGCAGTTGATCGCCAACGACGGCTGCGATGCGATTGTGTTCGGCCCGATGCTCCAGGCGTCCGGCCGGATCAATGCCGTGCGCGCCGCCGCAAAGGATCGCAAGGACCTGGTCTCGATTTACCGTGATCGGGTTGTGACTCAGCAGACCACGATCGTGCTGCCAGGATCGGCGGACGAGTACCTCAGCTCACTTTCCAAGAACCAGCGATTCAATCTGCGAAAGGGCTGGAGGCGGCTGACCGACGACTTCGATGTCGAGGTGGCGGTCGTCACCGAGCCCGGCGAGGCGGCCGAGGAGTTCGGCGACTTCGTGCAGATGCATACGCAGCAGTGGCAGAGTAACGGGAGGCTCGGGCACTTCGGAGACTGGCCCGGGTCCGAGGCGTTCAATCGGTCGCTGGTGTCGGCGATGAGCGAAGCCGGTCGGCTGCGTCTCCTGCGCCTGCGCGCTAATGATCGTGTCGTTGCTCGTCAGTACAGTCTCGTGTTTGGGAATACATGCTATTGTCGGCTGGCGGCCCGTGCCGTTCAGCGCGACTGGGACCCGTACGGACTCGGACGCCTCAGCTTGATGAAGTTGTTCGAGCGGCTGATCCCAGAGGGTGTGCACCGGGTGGACGTGGGGACCGGAACGTACGAGTACAAACTGCGTCTTGGCGGTGAAGAGCACAACGTTCGGTCGATCCTCATCGTTGCCAAGCGAAGCGGCGCCCGTCGCCGAGCCAGAGTGTTCTGCGCACTGGCGGACGCGATCGACCGGTTCTACTACCGACTGTGGTACTGCCGGCTGGCACCGCGATTGCCTCTTCGCCACGGACCGCTGTGGACGACGTGGATCAGATCGCGCGTCTAGCGTCTCCTAAGCCGGTTGTACGCCGCCTCTTTGACGGCACGTTCGACGGATAGTTGTCATGATCCTTTCAATTCAGGACAGATTGCGATATTGGCTTCGCTTGGCCGTCTACGGTTCCGGCGCAGGCTCGATCGCTCATCGTTTCCTGCGCCGGCGCGACGCACCGGCGATCCACGAGACGGCTGAATACTGGAACCAGGAGCTGTCCGGGCGGATGTCCGAGCCGAACATCAACGGCCGAATCAGCAACGGACTGCGCGACATGACGTCCGTGCTGCTGATTCAACACTGCGGACCGCCGCCGAGAACCGTGCTCGATCTCGGGTGCGGCTTCGGCGATCTGGCGCAGGCGCTGGGCGGAGAGGGCCTGCAACGGTACGTCGGCGTGGATCTCAGCGACTACGTCATTGATCGTGTGCGGCGCCAATGCACGTCATGGCCAATAGCAAGACAGTGCGAGCTCTCGTTCCACAACGCAGACCTGCGCGAGTTTGTGCCTGAAGATGGCGAACTCTTTGACGTCATCGTCTGTAATGAGGTGCTGAAGTACGTATCGGTGGATGAGGCGGTTGAGCAACTCAATCGCTACCGGCGGTGGCTGGCGCCGGCTGGTGTTTTTTGTGTGAACATCAGCGACGACCCGAAGAGCCGAGCCATCTTTCGAGCGCTGACGAAGAAGTTCACTTGGGTGTACGGCGTGGTCTACCAGCAACGGCCGGACGGCCCCGGGTTCCGCATAACGACCGACGACGCGACGCCGGCCTATCTCGTTGGACTCTTCCGGGCGCCGACAGAGCAGGTTTAGGGCGCCCGACGTCACCGGGCAGGTGATCTCGGTTCCCACCGCCGGAAGCGAGCGAACATGTATGTCTACAACCGTCGTGGTCTGATCGTTCGGCTGATATGGCTGTGCATCGCCATTGTCCGATGGCTCGCCGCCGGCTGCGGGATCGTGGGGCGACCTCGCGTTGTCACGCTGTGCTATCACGGCGTCACAGCCCGGCAGCGGCGGCGATTCGAGCGCCAGATAACATGGATTGCTGATCGAGCCGTCCCGCCCGACGCCGCAGAACTCGACCTTCGCCGGCGGCGGGCGCGGCCTGGCGTTTGTGTGACGTTTGACGACGGTTTCGCCAATCTGTTGGATCATGCCCTGCCGGTAACGCGCGAGCTTGGCATTCCGGCCATGGTGTTCGTGGTCACCGAGAATCTGGGTTGTCGGCCGAAGTGGGATTTGACGCCGGATCATCCCGACGCATCGCAGATCACGCTCTCTGAATCGCAGCTCAGACAGGCGGCGGAGGAGCCGCTGTGTCGATTTGCGTCCCATAGTTCGACGCACCCGCGGTTGGCGGATCTCCCGTTAGGTCAGGCGAGGCGAGAACTGTCCCAATCAAAGGCGGTCCTGGAACAGATGCTTGGCCGGCCCGTCGAGGATTTTGCGTACCCCTATGGCGCCTGCAACCCGACGCTCGTCCGTGAGGCGTTTGCCAGCGGGTATCGACGTATCCACACCATGGGTCCGATTACGATGCCGGAGGACGTCTGCGGCGAAGTGATCGTGCGCATGAAGATGTCGCCGGACGTCTGGACGATCGAGTTTCGACTAACGGTCGCCGGTGCCTATGACTGGCTTGCTTCGGTACGGCGAGTTTTCCATCGGCTTCGCCAGGCGAGGAGCGCTGCGGCGCCATCTGCGACCTCGCAGCTTCAAGCCAAGGCGCCGGGCGCCTGAGTCTTGACCAGTGCCGGCCAGGCGCGGCGCCGACGGTCAAGTCAAACGAGCACCGGATCGTCCCAGCTGGTCGATTTGGGTTGATTCAGCATGGATTTCTGGACCGCCGGTGCGGTTCCTATCGGTCTCACCGTGATTTGTCGGCACAAGTCTCCTCGTCCGACCAGATCGCATCGCTTCTCTGACTTGAATTGAAGTGGCCCTATAACGGCGACGATACCCAACACGACGCTGCAAGTGTAGACCCAGCGAGGAATTATCAATGGCCACGATTGCCAGTTCAAATCAGCGCACACGGACGGCGCGCACCGGAAGATTGCGAGTTCTTGCGATCGCCTCCGGCGGCGGGCATTGGGTGCAGTTGCTGCGTTTACGACCCGCGCTGGCCGAGCACGATGTCACCTACGTCAGTGTGGACAAGTGCTATCGAAGTGAAATCAGTCCTGCGAAGTTTCGCGTCGTCAACGATGCGACGCGACGAAACAAGATCGGCCTGGTGTTGCTGGCCATCCGCGTGGCGTGGATATTGGCCCGGGTCCGACCGGACACAATCGTGACGACCGGGGCTGCGCCCGGGTACTTTGCGGTCCGGCTTGGGAAACTCTTCGGGATGAAAACGATCTGGATCGACAGCATCGCCAACGTCGAGCGGTTGTCACTCTCAGGCCGGCAGGTGGAGCCCTACGCCGACCTTTGGTTGACGCAATGGTCTCATCTGGCCGGCGTCGGTGGACCGCGCTATGCAGGAGCCATGCTGTGATTTTCGTGACCGTAGGATCACAGATGCCGTTTGATCGCTTGATCCGGACGGTTGACGACTGGGCGAGTCGGCGCCAGACGCCGCGGCTATTCGCGCAGATTGCCGGCGGTGACTATGTGCCCCGTCACATGCAGTGGCAGCGGTTCATTTCGCCCGCCGAGTACCGTCGGCGGATCTTCGAGTCAGAATTGATTATCGCTCACGCCGGGATGGGAACCGTTCTCACGGCGCTTGAGTTCGGTCGGCCGCTGCTGGTGATGCCTCGCCGCGGTGGGTTTGGCGAGACCCGCAACGATCATCAGGTCGCCACCGCGGCTCGGTTGGCCGAGGCGGGATATGCCAGCGTGGCGATGAACGAGG
>JACZXL010000279.1 GCA_022571635.1 Planctomycetota bacterium | reverse complement strand
GCGTGTTCATGGGCGAGTTCCATGACGCCGTCGTCAAGCTTTCCGGTTCGATTCCGGCGCGCGAGCTTCTGGTCGACGAAGCGCTTCAGTACTTGCAGGGTCTTGAGAAGGAAGCCGGCGACGACACATCTCTAAAGCTCGACATCGCGTGGGGGCATCGACGTGTCGCGCTCATCCTCGGAGGAACCCGTGGCGCAAATCTGAACCGCACCGAAGAAGCGCTCAAGCACATCAATACCGCTTTGCAAGTGCATGAAGATATTGGCCAAAGCGAGCCTGATAACACGGACAACCTCCACGGCCTCGCCACTTGCCATCTGTACCTTGCGGACATGCTCAATGATCAGCAGAAGACAGCGCGAGCGGCCGACCACTATCGACAAGCCTTGAACATCGCTGAGCAGCGGCTGGAGCTGATCCCCACTGATGACCGGGCGCTGCGAGACGTCGCCATCATGACGCTCGAAATCGGCGACGTGTCTCGAAGCGCTGAGGATTATGCCGGTGCAGCCGAACTTTATCAGCGATCGTTAGCGATCCGCGAGGAGCTAGCCGAACGTGAGCCAGAGGGCAAGACGGCGCGGCGTGATTTGACCGTCATCTACACGCGCCTGGGTGCACTGAACGCGGACCAGGGTCAGTTTGACCAAGCGCTGAAGTACTACGAGCAGGTTCTTGATCAGCGACATGCGATTGCCGAGGACGAGCCGGACAGTGCTCGAGCCGCCCGCGACGTGATGAATGCGCACACCTACATAGCCAGTGTACTGTCGCACATGAAGGATGCCGAGGGCGCGCTCCTCCAAATGGAGCAGGCGATAGTGATCGCCCAACAGCTCCGTGAAGCCGATCCAGAGGATCGGCGCGCCCGGCGCGATCTGCCGCGCATACGTTCCTATTACGGCAACGCCCTGGCTGACGCGGGAAAGCCGGCCGAAGCTCGCCGTCAACTCGAAACGGCGATCGCTGAATACGAATTGCTCGCAGCGGACTTTCCTGACGATCGCCGGTGGCCTCAAGAAGTCGCCACGCTCCGCCAAGCGCTTACCGAGATCGACGTCCCCGAAACCGACACGCCCCCCGACTGACCCAAACCCACTGCAACGAAGGCCTGCGTCTTGAGGTGTTGGGCGCAGGAACGCTGCCGGGGGTGAATGATCCGTGTTCTCCGCGCGTGGACTACGTGCTTGCTTTGACGTGAGGCGCTGTAGCCGCGACCGGCGCTTCAGCTCTCGGCAGCGGACCTGCGTGCAGACAGATCAGCGTCAGATCGTCGGCTTGGTGCAGCGAGCCGCTCTGCATGTCGACGCGAGCGCTGATCTCGTCGATCGTCTGCTGAGGCGTTCCCTGCCCGCACAGACGCGCGAATTCATCGCGATACGCCACGGTGGGCAAGCGCTGCTCGTATCCGTCTGCCGTCTGCTCCGGAAACGCCTGCTCGAATCCGTCGGAATAGAACATCACGCGGTCGTCGAGTTCCAGCTCTATCTCCACCTGGGCGAAGTCTTCGTCTTTGAAGACACCCAGCAAACCGCCCTCTGTTTCCACCTGCGTCGATCGGCCGTCGGCGTGGAACACCAGCGGCGGTGGATGGCCGGCGCCCGCGATCGTCATCACCCGCGATCGACAGTTCACCACGGCGTACACCGCCGTGACAAACCGCGAGCTTCGGTCCTGACGTCGAATCATGTCGGCGTTGAGCCGCCGCATGACTTCCGATGGCGCAATGATGCGCAATTCAGATCCCTTGCGCTCATGCATCGCCAGAGACTGGCAGATGACCATCGTCATGAGTGCGGCAGGCACGCCGTGTCCGACCGCGTCGGCGAGGAACAGCCCTAAATGGTCCTCGTCCAGTTGCACGACTTCATAGATGTCGCCCGAGACGTAATTCGCCGGCCGCCACATCGCCGCCACCGATACGCCGTGCAGCGTCGGCAGCTCGCGCGGCAGATACTCACGCTGAACAATGGCGGCGAGCTGCAGTTCCTCGTGAATCTTGGCCATCTCGCCTCGGAGCCCACCGTGAAATCGCGTCGCCAACGCGACCTCCTGACGCAGCTCCATCACTTCGCCTTGACGATGCAGCAGTGCGTGCAGCTTCGCGCACATGATCTCGGCGGCGCTTGCGGATTCCTCGACCAGCGCGCCGGTCTGCGCAAACACTTTCCGCAACTGACATCCGTCCTCGATCACGGCCAGCACCGGTACGAACTCTTCCTCACAGACCGACAGCACACGCAGCACATGGCTACGGTTTGCATTCTCACTGGCGGCCAGAACCACCGCGTCGATCTTGCGGATGCTCTTGTTCGTAATCTCATCGAAGCGGCGGACGGCGAACGTCGCTGGCCGCTCGGCGGACCACGCCTCACTGAGGCGCGAACAGATCGCTTCGGCCGCAGCCTCGCAGCCTCCGCATGCGGCGATAGCGATATTCCACCGGCTCATCAGCCTTCGCACGCTCCGATCGGCCGCCTGTTCCCCCGCAAACAGCCCCGTCGCCGTGGTCATCGGTCTAGTGTGCCATGGCCTTGAGACGAGCCAGATCAAGCTCGATTTTATCGTCCACCGCCACCCCCAATCGCTCGATCGATCCCGCGCGGAGCTCGATGGCGAACTGAGTCGCGTACACGCTGGGATAGTCCGCCAAACGGACCGAATAATAGAGCTCAGACTCGTTTTCCCTTCGTGGATCTTCCACCTTCATCGTGTGGGTCGCGGTAATCCGACCTTTGCTGTCCAAAAACATGACGTCGATATCGACCAGACAGTACCCCATCCAAAACGACCGCACCTGCGCGGTGGGAAAGATGAACAGCATCCCCCCATCGGAGGCGATCTCGGTGCGCCCCATCAGCCCCTTCGTGCGCGTCGAGTCGTCCGACGCCACCTCCAGATGAAACAGCTCACCCGCGATGATCACTTGTTCCGTACCTGAGATTGATTGACCGCGCTGACACCCAGCCGCGCTTGCCGCCGCCAACAACATCAGTCCGAGCTTTACACCTCGTCCAGTAGCCATCGATGATGCTCCTGTCGAAACACGACCGGCCCACGGTCCAGCCCATCCAATATAAGGCTATCCCTGAACTCCTCGGCCATCATCTCGGTTGGTTTATCACAAATCCCGCTCCAGCTCGCGAGAAGCCCGATGATCCGCGAGGCTGGAACCCCCGCCTCCTGATACGCAGTCAATCGAGTATCACCGTGCCGCTTGGCTAGTCTTCGACCGTCCGGGCCCACCACCAACGGTAGATGCCACCACTTCGGTGGCTTCAGGTCCAGCGCACCATACAGCAACGTCTGGCGAGCTGCGGACGAAAGCAGATCGTCGCCCCGCACAACATCGGTGATTCGCTGTCTGGCGTCATCGACCGTCACCGCGAGCTGGTACGACGGCGTGCCTCGCTTCGTCCAGACCACGAAGTCGCCGACCTCATCGAGCGGCCGGAACACCGAACGCCCGGCAAACTCATCATCAATCCTGATCGATTCATCGCCTACGACGAAGCGGTAATTCGTTTCCTGCTCATCGAATACAAACATGCCTAAGTCTGTGGGTCGTAGCTCGCTGGGGAACCGCAGTTCGTGCTCGCCTCGGTGCGGCGCCGCTGACGCCTGCTCGATCTGCGTACGGCTCAACATGCACTGATAGACCACTCCCCTCACCGCCAGCATGTGCATCGCCGCTCGATACGGCTCCAAATCGGCGGATTGGTAGGTCGGTTCGCCGTCGTAGTCGATCCCCAGCCACGCAAAGAGATCCAGGGCTTGCTGGGCGGCGGCGCGTTTGATCCGTGGCCCGTCCAGGTCCTCGATCCGCAGCTCTAGCCGCCAGCCGAACTTGCGGGCCATCGCCCAGGTGATCAGGAACGTCCGGGCATTGCCCAGATGGAGGGCCCCGGTGGGCGAGGGGGCCAGGCGGGTCGTACGGTTGCTCATCGTGGGCTCCGGGCGGTATAGTGCGCTGGGAACCGCCTGGGGGCCAACCCTATCCTACGGAGCGCTGCCGATGGACAAGCTGACGGACGAAAACGTGCAGACCAAGCTCACGGAACTGCCCCAGTGGTCGCTCAACGGCGATTCACTCCAGCGGACGTTCGGATTCGACGATTTCGTGGGATCGATGGCCTTCGTGAGCCGGATCGCTGATCTCGCCGAGCAGATGCAGCATCATCCCGACATCATGATCCGCTACAGCAAGGTCACGCTGACCCTGTCGACGCATGACGCCGGCGGGCTCACCGAAAGCGACTTCTCCTTCGCCCACGCCTCCGACGCCTACGTCCCTGCGACCGAGAAAGCCTGATAGCCGTCCCGATTTCATCGGGACATATCCGCAGGCGCGCACAAAGATGCTTCGCGCGCGCGGACAATCTGGCGCGCGCAGCAGAGGACTCACCGCAGAGGGGAAGGAACCACCGATGAACACGGATCGAACCGCGAAGCCGGACCTGAGGCTTTGCGAAGGTCCGGGTGTCTGTAAAGAAGGCACGGAGGCATTAAGGCATCAAGGCGCGGAGAGCGAGCTCCCGATTCCACCGGCTCTCATTCCCCTCTCCCCCCGGAGGATTATGCGCTGTTCGGCGCTTGTTAGGTTGCGCGAAATGAAAAACGCGTTCATGCTGGACCTTGTCAAACCCTTTGTTCAAGGAGGCGCCAGCATGGAACGCGATATTTGGAAACGACTCGT
>JACZXL010000044.1 GCA_022571635.1 Planctomycetota bacterium | reverse complement strand
GGTCGGTGTCTTGTGGATCAATAACCATCGCATGGAAATCGACGTGTACAACCTTGGCGGAGCCGGCGCGAAACGTCTCGCCGCCATCGTCAGAGACATACAGAACCCAACCGGGCAGATAGATGCGTTGATCGTCTTTGGGATCGACGCGAATTCTGGAAAAGTAAAAGGCACGCGGAGTAATGGCGGCCTTGCGCTCCCACGTGTCGCCCCCATCATCTGTTCGGAACACGCCGCCGGCCCGCGAATCGTTGCCGAACGAATCGCCGACCTTTCCGCCGACATCTGATTCGACCGAGGCGTAGACGATGCGCGGATCGGCGCGATAAATATCAAGTCCGATGCGCCCGGTTTGTTCGGGCAGACCGTTGGTGAGCTTCTTCCAAGTCTCACCGGCATCGTTTGAGCGATAGATTCCCCCCTGCGGCCCGCCGCTTGTGAACGAATAGGCGGTTCGACGTCGCATGTACATAGCTGCGTAAACCGTATCGGGATTACTCGGATCAATGACCACGTCGCAGGCGCCCGTGTTTTCGTCGATGTACAGCGACTTGCTCCACGTCTCGCCGCCGTCTTCAGTTTTGTAGACGCCACGCGTTTCGTTCGCTCCCCAAAGGTGGCCGAGCGCAGCGATGTAACACACATCTGGGTCCCGGGGGTCGACCGCAAGTGCAGGAATGTCGTGCGAATCTTCCAAGCCGACATGCTCGAACTTCGCTCCGCCGTCGGTAGACCGATACACGCCGTGTCCCCATGAGGAGGAGTTACGGCCGTTCCCCTCGCCGGTGCCGACCCAGATGATCTTCGCTTTGCCGAGTTCTTCGAGATCTGCGTCTTCATCGAGCTCGTCTTTCTCATCCAGCCAGCCGCGCCAGTCGGTCGGTGCATCGCACACCGCAACGCTGCCGATGGATGACGTTTCTTTGTCATCGAAGACCGGCTCAAACGTCGTGCCGTTGTTGATCGTTTTCCACAGTCCGCCGGTGGCGAACCCCAGGAAGTAGGTCTTGGGATTCCCGGGTGCCAGCGCAATCGTGGCGACGCGTCCCGCCATGTTGGCCGGGCCGATGCTCCGCCATGCGAGTGGCTTGAGATCTTCGGATCGCAGCATGCGCGGCGAAGGCGCGTCGCCGGTTTGGGCGGTTGCGGCGAGGCCGAAGGTGAGTAGCGCGAAGCCGCAAGCGGCCAAACGATTAATAGCGCGAGGGATGGGCATCTTTTCTTTCTCCGTGACGGTCGCGTGACAAGGCAGATTGTAGGGCAGGGGGTGTTCACAACGCATCAAAAAACACAGCAGCGGCAGGATTGAGTGCCGCTGCGCGTGGTGAAACGGACGTCCGGAGGGTTATTGGAACCGACCGCCGGCTCGTCAGGCGATCAGCCGCCGTCGGCTACCGCCCCGGCCGTTGTTCCTGCTCGTGAATGTACTCAAAGATCGCTTCCAGAGCGGGATCGCGGTTCGTTCGGTAATCCTCGCTTGACAGTTCAGCGACGAGGTCCGGCGCGATCCACGTTCGGTAGTCAAAGGCATGTGATCGCTGCCAATACAATGATGAACAACTCACGTGCAGACCGCTCCAAGGCAACGTGATCATTGTCGTCTCGCCGATGAAGTTGGGCTTGGAGCCGGTCGGTTCGCCAACGAACATCGCTTTGGTGTGATACTCGATATCAGCGGCGCAGTTCATGGCGGCGGAGAATGTGTACCGCCCCGCAATGACGAACAGATGGCCGTCCTTGTTGATCTTTTCACACTTGATCAGGCCGTGCACGATCGGCTCGTTGAGGAAGTTGTTCCCGCCGCCGTTGCGACGCATGTCGATGACGAGATACTCGACGGGATTGGCCTCGATGAACTCGAACAGTTTCTTCGTAAACATCCAGATCGGATCGGTAGCTTTATTGCGCACGCTGTTGTATTGGAAGTAAACGAGCTTCTCATCTTCCAGATACTCAAACCAATACATCTCGTCGCCGTGTGAGAGGTACAGGGGCGCTGGCGCCTCCGCGTCGGCGCGGGCGGTCACTGTTTCACTCAGCGGTCCTCTTGAGATCGGCGTGAGATCAATCGTGAACTGCTCGCCGCTGGGTTTCTGAAGTGTCAACGTCGTGTTTTCCATGTCCTGGATCAAGCCCAGCGCGTGTAAGACCTCCGGGATGACGAAATACCGCGGCGCCCATGCTTTGATCCCCATCGGATTGTCGACTGAGCAGATTTGCGTGATCGCGTCGTATGCTTCCTGAGTCGATGCGTTCCCGATGCTGATGACTTTGCATCCAACAGTCTCAGCCAGTTCCGGCGCGGCCGCTTGGACATACAAGCCGTCCGAGTAGTCATATAGATCCAATGGATAACGACGCGCGACGAACCGACCATCGTGACGAGGGCGAATTCCGGTATGACCGTCGCCCGCCATCGCAGTGAGGCGCTGCAGGCCGACGACGATCTCGTGATCTTCTAATGACGGGACGTTGGACTTGAGATCGGCGACCGCTTGGGCGAAGTTTTCGCGCGACGTCACGCCGTACAGGTCGTAATGCACCTGCTCCATGCGCGTGGCGAAAAAATCCAGGTCGTAGCGCCAGCCATCGTCGCGGGTGAGGTCGACGGGCGGGAAGATGCCGACGATCTTGTTGAAGCGCGGATCGTTGCGCAGCGAATCGAGATCGCCGTCGCCTTCGATCAAGTTATCTTCAGGCGCAAAACCATGGTCGTACGCTTTGGCGAGCCACGTCAGTGCGTCATCGGTTCGCCCGGACAGCGCGTGGCCGCAGGCGATGTTGTACATGGAGGTCTTGGGTTGAAAACCGAGGTCGATTGACTTGGTGAAGGCGGCGATGGCTTGGTCGTACTTGCCGAGCGAGTGCAGGGCGTAGCCGTAGTTGTGCCAATGCTCGCCGCGGTAGGGGTTGACGCCGAGGACTTGCTCATAGGCCGTGACGGCGCTGGGCCAATCGCCTCGTCGAGCGGCGGCGGCAGCGTTGTCGGCAAGATCCGGTTGCGCGATGGTCAGCGGTGAAAGAAAGGCGGTAATCGCGACGGCCGCAACAGCAACCCTAACACGGGCCATCAACTGTGACATCATCCTGTGGGCTCCTTGCGGTCGAGGCAACTTCCGTCCTCTGAGCGATTTGCCACTTCGGCTACTTCGGATTCTACGCGCGTCGGTTTCGCATCAGTTTGTCTAAAGACAAGGGACGCTTCGCGTCACCCGCTAAACACCCGCCCTAACTCCTCCCCCCTCTGTGTCCTCTGTGCCTCTGTGTTGAAATAAAGTCAATCCGCGCGCCAGAAGCGCGGGATCACCAGCACGATGATGGCGAAGACCTCGAGCCGCCCCAAAGCCATCATCAGCGTCAGCACAATCTTTGAGCCGGTCGTGAGCCACGCGTAGTTCTCGATCGCGCCGACGTGGCCCAATCCCGGGCCGATGTTAAACAAACACGCAATACTCGACGCGGCGGCGGTCCTGAAGTCGCAGGTATTGCTGCCGGTCCATTGCTCGAGCAACATCACGGCGACGGCTCCGACGATGAACAGCACGACGAGCCCCAGAATGTAGGCGACGGTGGCGAGCTTCAGTTCGTCGTCGACCACACGGTTGCCTAAGCGCACGGGCCGAACAACTTGTGGGCGGAAGACGTGTTCGATCTCGGCGAGCATGATTTTAAGCGCGACCCAGATACGAATGACCTTGAGCCCGCCGGCCGTCGAACCCGCCGATCCGCCGATGAACATCGCCAGAACCAACACGGCCTGGGCTGCAAAGGGCCAAAGATTGAAATCGGACGTAACAAAACCGGTGGTGGTTTGGATCGACACGGCCGTAAACAAGCCATGATGAATGGCGCTTGCCGCTGACGGCTCTAGGACGGTTAGGTCTTTGGTTAATGTGATGGGGCTATTGATCAGTGAAAGTGTGACAATCGCTGTGCCAACCAGCAGCAGGCCAAGGTAGACGCGCAGCTCCGTGTCTTGGAGCACTTGGCGGAAACGTTTACGCGAGAGCTGGTAGTACAAGCCGAAGTTCACACCGGCGAGAACCATGAAGATGATGACGATTGTGTGAATAGCCGGCGAAGCGTAATGCCCGAGACTTGCGTCTTTGGGACTGAAACCGGCGGTCGCAACTGTGGTGAACGTGTGGCAGAACGAATCGAACCACGTCATGCCTGCAATCTTGAGTGCAACGACTTCAACGCCGGTAAGGATCAAGTAGATGAGCCATAACGTGGTGGCGGTCTCTCGAATATGCGGGCGAAGACCTTCGGGCGCCGGCCCGGGCGCTTCGACTCGAAACAGTCGTTTGCCGCCCACGCCGAGTGTCGGCAGCACGGCGACGAACAACACGACGATGCCCAGCCCGCCGAGCCATTGGGTGAACGCGCGCCACAGGAGCAAACTCTGCGGCAAGGCCTCGATGGCGTAGTCATCGCCAAGGACGGTCGCACCGGTGGTTGTAAGTCCGCTCATCGCTTCGAAATAACAGTTGACCGGGTCCAGGAAAGGATGTTGTTCGCCGGGGGCGGTGTGCCAGTGCGCCCATAACAGATACGGCATTCCCGCTACTGCGGCGCCAATGAGCCAGCTCACCCCGACCAGTAGCAGGGCCTCGCGTCGGCCGATGTGTTTGACTGAACCACGTGTTCGCAGCCACAGCAGCCCGCCGACGAGCACACTGCCGCCGATCGTGCCCAGCAGGGCCAGTAATGCAACGGTGTCGACCGAGTCCGGGCTGCGCCACTCGAACAACCAGCCGGCGACTCCGACCACCATCATTGCCGCGCTGAGCAGCAGAGACAGCAGGCCGAGCTGGTTGATGACGAAGCGCCAGTTCATGTCAGGCAACTTACTCCGCGGCGAAGAGCTTCTTGAGTTGTTTCTCCATGCCCGCTCGGCCGATGACGAGCACGGTGTCGCCGGCTTCGACCTTATCTTCAGCGCTGGGCACCCACGCTCGATCGCCCCGGCGGATCGCAGCCACGATCCAGTTCGGCGTCAGCTTCACCTCACGCAGCGGTTTCTCGATCACTTCAGACTCGCGCCCCACACGCACCCGAAAGGCATCGACTACGCCGTCCGTCAGCGACGACATTTTTTGTAACGGGCTCTCGTCGAGCGTTGCTAGGATTTCATCGGCGGCGACCAAGCTCGGACTGAACGCCAAATCAACGCCGATGTGATATACCAAGTCGAGATAGTTGGCGCTTTGCAATACAGCGATCACGAGCGTGACACCCATGCTCTTGGCCAAGACCGACGCGATGATGTTGTCTTCATCGTCGGTGCGCAGCGCACCGAACACGTCCGCCTGGCCGATGTGTTCCTCTTCAAAAATACTGCGGTCGGTTGGGTCGGCGTGGATAACGGTGATCCAGTCGAGTTTGTCGGCAAGCTCCGCCGCGCGCTCGCGATCTGTTTCAAATAGGCGGATTGAGAAATTGCGGTTGCGCAACGATCGGCAAAGCCACACGGCCATAGGCGAGCCGCCCATCAGCACGATGCGTCGTCGGCCGAGCTTATCGTCGTGGAAGAGCTTGCGCGCTTCGGGGAAGGCCGTCGCATTGCCCACGAGGACCACGGTGTCGTCTTTCTCAACGGTGCTGGTCGCGATGGGAATAAACGCCTGTCGCTGGCGCGTGATGGCGGCGAGGCGAGTTCCTTCGGGCAGCTTCAGCTCCGCCAACGGTTTGCCGATCGCTGGGGCGTCACTACTCACCGGGAACTGCTGCATCTGGATCGTGCCTTGGCCGAACGATTCGATCGCCAGAGCCGCGGGGTTGCGCAGTTTGCTGGCGATGACCATAGCCGTTGCGTACTCGGGGCAGATCAAACGATCGATGGACAGATGCTGCTGATAGTCAAACCCGCGCTGCGAAATGAATGCGCCGTGATGAACGCGAGCGATGGTCTTGGCGGCGCCAACGGCTTTGGCGATCGTCGCCGCGAGCATGTTCACCTCATCCCGATCGGTGACGGTCACCACGAGATCAGCCTGGCCTGCGCCGGCTTCGCGTAGAACCTGGGCGTCCACGCAATTGCCGCAGAACGTCGCCACGTCGAGGGTGTCGGCAATAGCCCGCAACCGATCAGGATCGGTGTCGATGACCGTAATATCGTTGTCGGCGGAGGCGAGCACCTCCGTAGCATGACTGCCGACTTGTCCCGCACCGCAGATAATGATTCTCATGGTTGGATTCTCAAAGCGAGCACCGATCAAGGCTGGCTCGGTATGGATCCTCGCGGCCGGTGAGAACGGCCAGGCTGCCGCCGGTGGGTGGCTCGGCCGTCGCGGTTTCCAGGTGACGATCTTAGCCCCGGGTCATGGTGCGGCAAGCCGAGTCGGTGGCAGGGGTTTCTTGCCGGTGTCAACCCCCGGCTTTTCGCAGCCGCGACGGGAAAAAAGCCTCCATCGGCGGATGGCGAGTGGTTCTGGCCGGTCCACGAGCGCTGGTTCCCCTCTCATCAGGACCTCGTGACGTGTCGAGGTCCTCGGCCGCGAAACCGCCCTTTGTTTGATCGGCTTGGTTTGCCCGTTTGCCGCCGGCCCATCGCCGCACTCGAGGATCGCTCGGTGCGCTGCGCAGTCGCCCTTCGCCTACACTGGTGCGCCGCGTATACGAAAGAAGGTCGACCCCATGCTCAAGCCGAAGATCGAAGACGCGCTCAACGCGCAGCTCAACGAGGAACAGACCGCCGCCCAGGAATACCTCGCGATGACCGCGTGGTTTGAGCAGTGCAATCTCAGGGGGTTCGCCTCGTTCATGCGCGCTCAAGCCGAGGAGGAGCGCCAGCACGCGCTCAAGATCTTCGATCACATTTTCGATCGCAGCGGACACGTTCAGCTGAAATCAATCGCCGAGCCGGCGTCCGACTTCGACTCGCCGAGGGCCGTTTTCGAGGCCGCGTACGAGCGAGAGAAGGGGAATACCAAGAGCATCCACGCGCTGTATCGGCTCGCCGGCGAAAACGACGACTACGCCACCCAGGCTATGCTGCAATGGTTCATCACCGAGCAGGTCGAGGAAGAGCGGTGGACCGAGGAAGCGGTCGGGCTGTTGGACGTGGCCGCCGACAACCGAAGCGCGCTGCTCATGCTCGACGCCCGCTACGGCGCCAAGGCCGCCGAAGAAGGTGCATAGCCGCGTCGCGAACCTCAGGCATCGAATGCGTTCGAGGTGCGACCCGATGGACACATGACGGGCGAGGACATCTACTTCTTCGAGCGGTGTGCCGAGATGGGAATCCGTCCGCTCGCGCTCCCGCAGTTGTTGTGCTCACATCACCGCGCGGTGGATCTCCTCGATTTGTACCAGGAACTCCGCGTGCTTCGGCGAGAGAAGAATCTTCGACAGGCAGCGTGAACGCTGAGAAGCAAGGACATGCTGAAGCAAGAGGACCGGCACGATGCTTCACGGGATGCGGTCTGCGCTAGAGTCGCATGGATCGGATACATGCCCTGCGTTGCGTGTGGCGCTTCACTCGAACACAACGCAAGAACGAGGATTCCCCGACGAATAATACGAATCGCAATTGATCCACAGGCGGGTGCCATGCTTTGACCCGATAGGGCAAAGCATGCTTCACCGCTTCGCGGATGAAGCATGGCACCCGCGAAACGCACGAGAATTATTTGGGATTCGTATAGCAACTGTCGCTCGCAAAGGGTCGATCTTATTCTAACGTTCTTAAGAATGTGAGAACGATGCGCCCGCGCTTCGTGAGTTTGTGGCGCACCCACCGGTCATGTGATCGCTTGGTCGTTAAACCTGCCATAGTCGTTCGGCGAATGTGCTCCGAGGCGGTCTTGTAGTTGATCCGCAGAGATCGCGCAATCTGCTGAACTGACAAATGTGGGTTTCGACTCAGCAAACGCATGATCTGAATCCGACGATGATTCGCGAACCCCTTGACGATCTGTTCGAGCTGTCGATCTCGTTTGGCCATTGCAAACACTCCTCCGCTGGCGTTGTCTTGTCCAATTGCAAGAACTCATGGCGCTTGAATCCGCCGACCTTATTCTAACATTCTCAAGAATGTAAGAATGACAATCGTCTCGGATTTCGGATCTGACTGATCGATGGTGCATCGTTTTGGAGACCCAAGCGGCTGGACGGCTCCTACGCGCCAGCCTACGCTCCGGCTGCTATACGCTCGACTTGCACACTAACCCTACCCCTTGACGAAGCGCACGCAGTAGATCGGTGGAAGATGGGTGGAGACGCACTCCCAGGCGTCGCCTTGATTCTGGGACACCCAGAGCGACCCCGTTGTCGATCCAAAAGCGAGCGTGTCGCCCGTTTCGTCGATATCAAGCGCGTGGCGAAACACCAGATCGTAGGCGTGCTCCTGCGGCAGGCCGTTGGTGAGTTGCTCGAACGTTTCGCCGCCATCTCTCGTGCGCGTGACGACCACTCTGGCGTCCACAGGAATGCGCTGTTCATCCTTGATCGCTGGAACAAACCACGCGGTGTTCGGATCGGCGGGGTGAACGGCGACGGCAAAGCCGAACGTTGACGGCTTGACGTCCGTGATTTCCTGCCACGTCTTGGCGTTATCGATGGAGCGGAAGATGCCGTTGTGGTGCTGCACCCAAAGGTGATCCGGCGCACTACGACATCGTACGAGCAGATGCGGATCCTGCGTGATGGGGTCGTAGGCTTGCTCGGCCGGCAGGTATTCAGCGCGCAATCCTTTGCTATCACATTCCCAAGACTCGCCGCGATCCGTGCTGCGCCACACGCCGCCGCACGACACGCCGACGAGAAGATGGGCCGAGTCGCGGGGATCGACGCAAACGGAATGGATGCCCGCATAGTCGTAGCCGCCGCCAAACCATTGCGGCCGGCGTGGGTCATCCCACAGCGAGCGGACAAACCGCCAACTGTCGCCCTCATCATCGGATCGGAACAGTCCGCCGGGGATTGTGCCGCACCAGAACACGCCGGGCTCATCCGGCCCACCGCCCTGAATCTCCCAGATCAGCTCGGTGTTCCAAGGCGTGACGTTGCCTGTGGTCGGATTTGGCTTTTCCTCAAAGTCGTCCGGCTTCTGGGGATACACCGGCGTGGCGCATTCCTGCCAGGTCGCCCCGCTGTCGCGCGATCGATGCAACTTGCACCCGAAGTGGCCATGCCCCAGCGCTGCGAACATCGTGCCGTCGCGCGGATCGTGCATGACCAACGAGCAATTGTCGGCAAGAAAAGTCGTCTGCGCAATCGACCATCGCTTCCCGCTGCGCGTGATGGTGAACAAACCCTTCCGAGTTGCGACAAGAATCCGATCACTCACGCCGTCTCATTTCAGCCGTCGCCAAACCTTTCTATCCGCCGCCTATCCGCCCGAGAGCGCTTGGATCACTTCCACCAACCCATCCTGTGGGACCGAATCAGTCAGTCCAATACGATCAGTAATCTGCCGACCATCGACGAAGATTACCATATGTTTGCGCAGCGCCCCTTGATCGTCCAGCACATAGCCGCGCGCCGCAACGTTTGCAGCAAAGTATGCGTCCAGCACGGCCCGTACGGTGTCGCCGTCCGCTTGGGCGGGGGGGCATTCGACATGGCGCTGTATGTTGTCCGTGAACCGAACGTGAGGCATGTGTTACCCAAGATTTCGCATCGAATCCTGATCGTGGCGGACTGAGGCTATTGTCGCTCGCATCAATCGTCAATGGCCGCTGTTCAGTCCAGGGACCGTCCAAACGAGCGATACATCGAGGCGCCGCTCGAGGCGTTGAAGCACTGGAACAAGCCAACGTCCTCGCCGCGTGAGGCGATAGGACGATGTTGGGGGATACTGATCGACAATTCTCCGCTCGATCAGGGCGGAGCTTTGCACCTCCAGGAGCCCAAGCGTCAGCACCTTGGACATGGTGAAGCCGGCAGCATTCTTTAGCCCGGACGGCAACCCGCCGGCGATCTACGAGGACCGCGGCGGGCGGGACTCAACCAGCCCGGCACCGGGGCTCTCATCTTTGCGGACTCCACGAGGCATCGCGGCGCAGCGACCCTTGGTGGCAAATCGTGCCCTGCTTGAAGCTATTCAACCTTCTAACTTGCTCGAACGCAGCGTAAGCCCCTCGACAATCGCGGCCGCGTTCGCGCGGCAGTCCTCTTCAGTCCGTCCAGTCGCTATGGCGATCTTTTGCCCATGGTCATCATAGATCGACAACTCATACTCACCGGCAATCTCGATGATCCTTGCTTGCACGTTCCAAGGATTCTTGTCCATGCGAAATCTCCACGAGACGCGAGCGTAATCGAAAGCTACGTGCGCCACGACGATGATTCGACGCCCGCAGCCGACATATGCCTCGGTCCTACCGGGGCCGTAACTGCTCCCGGTGACTCATCGTTTCCCGGAAGGGCACAGGAGAGTGGCGAACATGCCCCAACTTCGCATTACAGGCTTCGCGAATCACAGAACTCAATTCATCTCCGATTGTCCGAAACTTCACGATGCGCGCGGCAGAGCAAGCCGGCCGGTTCAGATCGTCTTGGACCTGATCGACTGGTTTCAACCTCTCCCACATCGATCTCCGATCCTCGTGTCACTCTATGGACTCGTTTACATCTGAAACTTCCTAATCCATCGGCGTGATTGCACGTGCAAACACAATTTGCCGGGTGCGCCAATTAGCGCTCAACTACTTGACGAATTACTTGACCAACTATTTGACCAACGTTCTGACCAACTATCTGACCAACTATCTGACCAACTATCTGACCAACTATTTGACCAACTACTTGACCAACATACCTGTCAGTATTTTGGCAGTATTCCTGCGCACGCTAATCCCATGCAAATGATTATCTCCCGCGTTTCAGCGCACCCACAAGCCTTCTGCGTTCTCCCAACTGCGCAGGCGTGATGATTCGCACCGATTGACGCCGATCGCGGCATTCTGAGTTGCCCTCGCAAATCTGCTGCGCATGTTGTGAGCGAGCGGTTGCTGAACCGTCAACGACCCTCGCCGCCTCCGTCGGCCGCGCAGGGTCATCGATTCACTCAACTAGGGAGAGAGAGGATGAAATCTTTAGGAATGGCTCATGGAGCCGCGACACTCGCGACCTGCGCGCTGCTGGGATTGACTGCTTCAGGGCACTGGGCTCGATTAAATCCGATGCTGCACTCGACGGCCGGCGCGGCTGCTTTTTTGGATTCATTGTGCGACGCCGCAAACGAACTCGTTGATTTGGTGTGCCGATCATCGACAAGCGAAGGGATCGAGCAGCTCACGGACGGCTTCATCGGCGAAGTGGACCGGGTCACCTGGGGCAGCCTGGAGCCGCTCATCGCCAATGCCAAGGCGGAGCTCGACGCGATCTTCGATCCTTACGACACGCCGAGTCTGGATCCGGTCGACGCCGGCGCCGGTGGCATGCCGATCGAGACTCCTTTCATGACCACTGAACAGATGGGTGATGATCTGTGCGAACGCGCTAAGGCAGCAAGGGACGAGATCTGCTCGTCCAACTCCAATCATGAGACGGCAGGCGCACTCTTGCACCAGATGCGCCGGCTGCTTGATGATCTTGAAGAGCAGGCCAGACCGTTCTAGCGGCTCCTATCGCGGTTGACGGGGCGGGTAGCTCGTCCCGGTCACACATGTTGAGCCCGGGCGAGCCGCGCTTGCACCGCAATGCAAGAGGGTTCGGTACGGTATGCGATCGCGTCGTTGCTGCGGTTTCGCGGGTGAAGCAAGGACCTGTGGGAGACGTGGCTGAAGCTACTTCGCGCTCATCGGTGAGGCCCGTGGAACGCTAATCTCTGTTCGTTGAGCCCGGGGCATCCCGGCCAGCAATCTCGGACTCTGTAAGTTGCTGCAGCGCGGTCCGCACGCCGCTGACGTCTACGTCGGAGCCATATGCGTCTGAAATCAAAGACACGATCGTATCCATACGCTCTTGGCGGAGGCGCGTGGCGAGCTCACCGTCTCGACCGCCAACTGCCGTGGCAATCTCGGAGAACATGTCAAGGAGGCCAAGGGCTTGATCGTACCTCCCGGTCCTCTTGTCCTCAGCCGCCACCTCTAACTGAGACGTGATGGCCCGATCGACACGCTCTTGCCACGCCTCAAGCTCCTTGCGCATTCCGCGCTCCGCCGCCGCCAATTCCCCTTGCTGCTCCGCGATCAGTCTGTTTTTCTCGGCGATGTCGTAATATCGAACGGCACTTGCCCAACCGGTGGAGCCAACAAGCACCAGGGAGATGACGCCCGCGAGCGGTATGCCGATCCAAAGCGAGATGCCCCTCCGCCAGCGACGCTTCCGGGTGAGTTGAGCCGGTTGGTTCCCTGAGAGCGTCGCCTCGATACCTTCGGCGAGTTGTGCGATCTGTTGTTGCACGTCAGGCGCAAGTAGCGTTCGAGCCGCCCTCACTTCCGGCGCTAGCTTCCGCGCATCATCTCTCGCCGTGGAGCTCATCACCTGTTGCCGGACATCTTGTTCTCGGTGCTGCTGTGAATTGTGCATTTCAGTCACTCCCCTGTGAGTTGAACCTAACGGCGTTTCGACGCCTCAATCGCTTCCAGAAGTTGCCGATAGAGTCCCCGAGGATCAATCTGTGTCGGGTACTGCTCGGCTTCATACCCCCAGCGCGTCAGGAAACGCTTTACTTCGTCCGGCAATTCTGGATCGAGCGACAGCGCCATAAGCGTTATGATCGCATGTTTGCGCCCCCTAGGGCCATCAGGAAATGCCTTAGCAGAGTCCCGCGCCAGCGCCATTGGAATATTATCCAGGGACACCCGCCCTCTTCTTGCAGAACCAGAGCGCGGCACATGGGGTTGTTTCTCCGCCATCGCACACATTGTAGTGGAATCGTCTCGGCTTTGCTGGCCGACGATTGGTCTATATTCTTGAGCAGAAACGTGCACGAGAACTAAGCCGTGTCGTTGGCAGGGCGGTATCGGAGCAAGCGATCAAGGGAGGCGAAGTGGGTGAATCCCGTTCGGGCCAAGTCTCTGTCGCCCTCTACCGGTACTGCAGGAAGGATGGTTTCGACGGCCCGACGCCGGCGATTGGCGGGGCCGTAACGCTGCGACGATTTTCGATGTGAACGGCAACGGACTGATGCTGTACAAGCGTCTGGGAGGCCAGGAGTAACGCCGCCACTGGCCGAGATTGTCAGTTTTGCCCTGGATACGCCTCGTGGCCGTGCTTTGCCGCGACATCGATGTTGCTCTGGGGCAACATCTGACCGGTCGATGGACGCTCATCGTCTCTTGGTTCGCTGGCATGGGGTTTGTATCCTGGACAGCGGAGGGGAGAGAAGATGCTGCGAAACGCGTACGGTGTTGGCTTGGGGATTCTGCTGGCTCTGGCCGGAGCTGGCTGTGCATCATCACCCCCGAAATCGACGCCACGCGCGACCGCGGCTTGGGGGTCCGTCTCGCCCAGCCTGGTGATGCCGGCCCTGGGGCCGGGGAGCACCTTCCAAGCGGGTTCGGCGGGGCCGGGCGGCCCGAACAGCTGGGAATATCGCCGTCACGACGATCGGCTGAGCGTGGGTCACCTGCCGCCGGCGGCCCAATTTAGCTACGTCCAGATCGAGACGCGCGATCGTTTGCGGATCGACAATGGCCGACCCCGCGAGCATTCGATCACCCGGATCCATACGATCCGGCAGCGGCTGGACCGTTAGACCCACGCTTTACGCCAGATTGTCCACAATTCATCCAAGGCAGGTGCCGAGCCAGGCATGATTTCGCTAAGGACTTGTCCTTTGGCGAGTTGTCCTTGACATCGCTGTGGGCGGCCGCGATACTTGGCGGTGTCAGTCAGGTTATAGGATGCCAGGGGCAGGATTCGCGATCCATCAGGTTTTCGGCAGTCGGTAGTTGCCCACGGATCGCGGTTGGCTTGCCGAGAGCGAAGTTGCAGGGGGGCTGCATGGCCATGTCGACGACGACGAAGAAGGACCTGATAGACCGCATCGCCGAAGAGACCCATCAGAGGCGGGCGGCGGTCAAGAAGACGATTCAGAGCTTCTTGGACAATGTCATTCTCGAGTTGAGCCATGGCAACCGCTTGGAGTTCCGTGATTTCGGCGTGTTCGAGATCAAGCATCGGGCGCCGAGGATGGCGCAGAACCCCAAGACCTTGGAGCGCGTTCCCGTTCCGGCGAAGAAGACCGTCAAGTTCAAGGTCGGGCGACTCATGAAGGTCGCCCTGCAAAATGACGGCCAGCTTGCCGTGAAGGGGCGCGAGCGAACCCCGGCGAACGTCGGCGTGACGGCTGGTTCGAGACTCTCCTAGAACGACCGCCCCGGCACCGCGGATCAGTGCGGTGTGGAACAACTGACGCTCGCTCGACCCCGTTTCGTCAGCGGGGAGAATAGACTGCTCACGGATGAGCGCCATCACTTCTGAAAAATCCTTCACGCCGCAATCATCACCTCCGGGTGTGGCGGGCCGAACCCAGCAAAAGGTCGCGCGGTTGCTGGAGCAACTGCCGCCGCACGCGATTGAGGCCGAGATGTGCCTGCTGGGCTCGATCCTCATCGAGCCGGGCGTGCTGGGCGACGTCGCGCTGATCATTCGTCAGGGCGAGGAGTTCTACAAGCCGGCCAACGGCGCCATCTACGACGCCATGGTCGAGCTGTACGACAAGCATGCCTCCATCGACGTCGTGCAGTTGCACCAGTTGCTGGTGGACCGCGACATTCTCGAATCGGTGGGCGGGCAGGAGTATCTGGTGGAGCTGGCCAGCTCCGTCCCCAGCGCCCACAACGCTGAGCACTACGCCCGACTCGTCAGAGAGAAGGCGATCGTACGCCGGCTCATCGAGCAGGCCGGGCAGATCCTTCAGGACGCCTACACAAGCCGGGACGACGCATCGACAATGCTCGACGTCGCTGAGCACCGCATCTTCTCTATCGCGGAGCACTACGAGCATCGCGACATCGAGTCGCTGCGCTCGATCGTGAATGAGTTGGTCAAGGAGATGGAGGCCAGAGAGGGGCACCCGACCAGCGGGGTGCTCACGCATTTCGCCGAGCTTGATGAGCTGACCGGGGGTTTTCAGCCGGGCGACTTCATCATCATCGCGGGTCGGCCGTCGATGGGGAAATCCGCGATCGCGCTGAACATGGTGGAGAACATGGCCTTGCACGGAGATCCGGTGGGGCTGTTTAGTCTGGAGATGAGCAAACGCCACCTCGTTGAGCGCATGCTCGCGGGGCGCGCGGCGTTGGACCTGCATCGGCTTCGGCGAATGAACTTGCGAACCGACCAGTTCGCCAGGTTCCTGTCTGCGTGCGGCGAGTTGCAAGAGGCGCCGATCTTCATCGATGACATGGGCTCATCGACGCTCTTGCAGATCCGCGCACGAGCCCGGCGGATGGTGGCCAAGTATGCCATCAAGGCCGTATTCATCGACTACATCCAACTCGTTACCTCGGGTGGGCGCAGCGAGTCGCGTCAGTTGGAGGTCAGTGAGATCAGTCGAGGCCTCAAGGCCCTGGCCCGCGAACTGGAGATTCCGGTGGTGGGCTTGAGTCAGCTCAATCGATCGCCCGAGCAGCGCGAGACGCATCGGCCTCGCCTCAGCGATCTGCGCGAGTCCGGCTCGCTGGAGCAGGATGCCGATGTCGTCTGCCTCCTGCACCGCGAGGAGTATTACCACCAAGGCGAAGAGGAGTGGATGCGCAGCCACCCGGACAAGGTGGGTCTAGCCGAGCTGATCATCGCCAAGCAGCGCAACGGCCCGACCGATACGGTCAAGCTTTCGTGGAACCAGCAGTCCACGCGGTTCAGCGACTACTCGCCGCGCGACGCGCCGGGCGAATACGTCCAGGCCGAGCCCGAGTCGTCGATGGCCGGCGCCGCGTACATCGACGACGCCGACAACATTCCGATCTAGAGCGCAGCGTTCGCCGAGCCCCCAAGTTCGCGCAGGACCGAGAAGGTCATGTAGACGGCATAGAGCAGCAGGAGCGCCCCGCCCTCCAAGCGCACGAGCTTGCGGCGATGGTTTCTGGCCATGAAAAACAGTAGAACCGTGAACACGTTCATCGCCAGAAGATCGCACCACCACCAGCGTTCGGGAACAGTGACCGGCGTAATGGTCGCCGTGAGCCCGAGCACCAACAGCAGATTGAACACGTTAGATCCCACAATATTGCCCACCGCTAGGTCGTCATGTCCTTTGCGGACGGCGATGACGCAGGTGGTCAGCTCAGGCAGGCTGGTGGCGACGGCGACGATCGTGAGCCCGATCAGCGCGTCACTCAGCCCCAGCCGTTCCGCGACCTTCACCGCGCCGATCTCCGTCATCTTCCCGCCCAAGAGCAACAGCACCAAGCCGACGAAGAACAAAACCCACGCTACGCGCAGCGATGCGTGGCTTTCGTCCTCAGCGGAAGCTCCGAGCTCCTTGACCAGCGGGTCGGATGCTTCGCGCTTTCCCATGCGATACCACGCGACCATGAAGACGGTGAATGCGGCCAACATCGCCACTCCCTCGTAGCGGTCAAAGGACCGGCCCTCGCCGCTGAGCGTGAACCACGCCAGGGCGAAGCTCACGAAGGAGATGACGATGAGCCAGGGCAGCTCCTTGCTCACGATGCGCCCGTGCACGACCAACGGGGCGAACAAGGCGGTAACGCCCAGGATCAGGCCGATGTTGGCGATGTTGGAGCCGACGATATTGCCGAAGCTCAACTCGCTATGGTCGTTGAGGGCGGCGATGACATTGAAGAAGAGCTCCGGCGCGCTGGTGCCGAAGGCGACGATGGTCAGGCCGATGACCAGGGTGGACCAGCCAAGGCGGCGTGCGATGGCGGCGGCGCCGTTGACGAGCCAGTGGCCACCGAGCAGCAATACCACGATGCCGGCGGCGAGAAACGCCAAAGCGACCAGCGGGTTTTCTGCGAGGTTTTCGATTGACTGGAGCATGTGAGGGCCGGCGATTGTAGTTGCGGCGGCCGGGTGCGGCCCCCGGGTGAGCGCGTGGCTTTGGGGGTTGAGGCGTAAACTGCACG
>JACZXL010000278.1 GCA_022571635.1 Planctomycetota bacterium | reverse complement strand
CAAGCGTCATGTTCATGCCACGCGCACTCACGCATTTAGCGAAGAGCGCGTCGCAAGCGACGCGGCTAAATGGCGGACTTACTTACTTCAGATATGCCTCGGGATCATCGCCGAGGACGTTGAGCCACGGGCCGTACATCGGGTTGGGGAGCATGAACCACTTTGACCCCCACTTGTCTTGGTATTGCGCAATCACGGCTCGACGTTGAGCAGGTGTGGGCGCTGTATCTCTATTTCCGGGGGCGGGGGCGAAGTCGCCGAGGTTGTCGCCGAAGATTTGGAGGATGCGGTAGTTTTTGCAGACGAACGCTCGGCGTTTACCTTTGTCTCGATCCCAGCCCGGCTGTTGGTTGCGCAGCAGGACCAGATCATCCGGCCCAAGCGCCGGCAATCCCGCCTCTTGCAAATTCACGATCGTATCGCTGCGCTGCGGACACACCGCATCACTGCCGGGGCGCTTTCGACACGCGCGGTTGGTGAGATAAATCACAGCGATCCCTTGGCGTTTGGCTTCACGTACATAGTCAATGACGCCCCCAAGCGCCTCCGCGCGACGCTCAGCCACCCACGCGTCCCATGATCGGCGCGCGATTGGCTCATCTTCGCGCATCAGTCGCGCGAAATACGGCGAGTTATTCAGCACCGTTTCGTCAATATCCAAAATAACCGCCGGCTTGAGCGCCGCCTGAACCTTCGGATCGTTGAGGTCTTGTCTCTGTTCCAGCGCTGCGGTCCAGGTCGCATCAGCTTTGGCCACAGCCAACGTTCGCTTAGCGCTTTCGTACACGGTTCGAGTCGCAGCTTCGTATTCCGCGCTCGTCAGCGCCCAAAGCGTGCTATTGAGATTCGGATGCCGAGGCTGCGCGCAGCTGGTTACGAGAAGTACAAGCGTCCAATAGCTGGTTTTGTGGATTTTCAACATACGGCCATGGTCGCACGAGCTCCCCAGGAGGTCAAAGCGCGTAATTCTCATCTCCCCATTTAGCCGTGGGGCTTGCCCCGCGCTCTTCGGGGGGTGTGTGCATTCGCCGTACGCAAAGAGCGCGTCGCAAGCGACACGGCTAAATAGAGTAGACTATGGTCATCGTGATCCTGGCGTTTCACAGTATCTTCACGACGTATGGCACGTGGCTTCCCAACGAACCGCGCGGCTCATGGTCTACGTTCGTTGCGTCGTGGGAACTCTACAGATTCGGCAAGGCGACGACCGTCAGCACGACACGATCTCTGGCCGGCCACGCATACGATCGAAACACAAAGATACAGATGCAGCGCGTGCTGAGACATCCGCCTGTTCGATTGACCGGTGACCAAGCGCTCACCGCCGCAACGGCATTCGCCCAGACGCCATACACGCTGCACGCCCTCGCGATCATGCCCAATCACGTTCACATGGTCATCGGCTATACACAGCGAGACATACGGCGCGCGATCGGGCAGATCAAATCGGAAGCGACACGGGCCCTGCGGAAACGTGGCTGGTACGCGACTCGTTCGCCGTGGACGGATCACGGATGGAATGTCTACCTGAATACCGACGACGACGTACAACGAGCGATTGACTACGTTCGCGAGAATCCCCTGCGCGAAGGTTTACGGCAACAACGCTGGTCGTTCATCTCACCGTACGGTGCCGCGGGGCTTGCCCCGCGATTTAGAGGTGTGCGCGCCTAAATTAGGATACGCGAAAGATACACCAAACGAGTATGATGCCCTAAATCACCGAATCGTGCTTGGGGATGTTGTGGGCCTCGGCGGTGTTGAGCTGTACGAGCTCGTCTTGCTGCAATTTCTTGGCCGTCTCGGGATCAACGTAGTCGGAGTGACATGAGAGTTTGGCGGCGCTCGAAGCGTCGCTGGCCGCTGAAGCGGCCGCGCCGGTCATCGTGCGGTTGGTTTTCGTCGCCAGCGCATGAATCTGTTCCGGGCTCAACACGCCTCGATTCTGAAGAATCTCTTTCTGCTCAGTCGTCAGCGCGGCGGAAACCTTGGCGTTCTCCCACGCATACTGCTCATCCTTGCCGGAAACGAACTCCTGAATCTCCTTGGAAATGCGGACCGAGCACCAATCGTGCCCGCACATCGCGCAGAACTCCGTGTCAACATCGAGATCTTCATCATGAAGCGCGCGAGCGGTATCGGGATCGAATGAAAGATCAAAGTGCTGCTGCCAATTCAGCGCTGCTCGGGCCTTGGTCAGCTCGTCATCCCAGTCGCGCGACGCCGGAATGCCCAAGGCAACGTCCGCAGCATGAGCGGCGATCTTGTACGCAATACACCCCTGCTTGACATCATCTTTCTTGGGTAAGCCCAAATGTTCCTTTGGCGTGACGTAACAAAGCATCGAAGCGCCGTGATACGCCGCCGCCGTAGCGCCAATACAGCTTGTGATGTGGTCATAACCCGGGAAAACATCAGTCACGAGCGGGCCGAGCACGTAAAACGGCGCGCCGTGACAGAGTCGGCGCTCCAACTTCATATTATATTCTATCTGATCAAACGGCACGTGGCCGGGCCCTTCGACCATGACTTGCACGCCGTGCGCCCACGCGCGCTCGGTGAGTTCGCCGATCGTTTCGAGCTCCGCGAGCTGCGCATCGTCGGTCGCATCCGCCAAACCGCCCGGCCGCAATCCATCGCCGATGGAGAACGAGACATCGTATTGGCGCATGATCGCGCAGATGTCGTCCCACAGCTCGTACATCGGATTCTGCTTGTTGTGGTGCAGCATCCATTTGGCCAGCAGCGCCCCGCCGCGCGAGACGATCCCGATGAGCCTGTTCTTCACCAGCGGAAGATGTTCACGAAGCACACCCGCGTGTACCGTCATATAGTCGACGCCTTGCTTGGCCTGATGTTCTATCTCCGCAAGAATGATTTCAGCGTTTAGATCTTCGAGCTTGCGCCCAATGATCATCGAGTAGATCGGCACCGTCCCGATGGGAACCGTCGCGTTTTGAATGATCGCCTCGCGACACGCATCGAGATCACCCCCAGTTGACAAATCCATGGCCGTACTTGCGCCCCATCGCACCGCCCATTCGAGTTTCTCTAATTCTTCATCGGTGCCAGAGGAGACGGGCGATGCGCCCATGTTGGCGTTGATTTTCGTGCGCGACGCTCTGCCAATACACATCGGATCGAGCTTGTATGACAGATGCACCGTATTGGCGGGGATGATCATGCGGCCGGCGGCGACCTCATCGCGCACCTGTTGGGGCGTCAGGTGAGTCTCGCGCTCGGCCACGCGGTTCATTTGATCCGTGATAATGCCGAGCCGCGCGTGCTCGAGTTGGGTGATAGGGGAAGGCATCGAGGCATCGAGGCATCGAGGCATCGAGGAAGAAGGGTCGAGCTTCGCCCCGGAGGGAAGGAAATCCCAGGCGGTGAGGGGAGATGGCGCGGGCATGCCGGGGGTGTCGGGCGATGAGAACGTCAAAGGGCCGCCAATCGCGGTCGGGTTGGCAAAACTTCCGGGGGTGGTGCCTTGCGCCGTAGACGAGGGATTGTCTGCGCCCAGTAATGGACGACCAAAGCGGTCGTTGTTCGGTTGAGTATCTTTGGACTGGATCATGGGCGAGCCTCCTTTAGGAGAATTGGCGATCGCCCGGCTTTAGGGAAGTGATGGTCCGCGATCCCTACGCCGGTACGAACCGGATCAGGTTCCACGGGTGCATCTCAGCTTCCAGGAGGTCGTTGGACAACTTCCGGGGGCGCCCCGCGCGAACAATGGAAGTGTATCAAGTTGAGTTGGACTGAGCGAATGCCGTGAGATGGGGCGGCTACGGGCTAGTAGTCGTACGCCGAGGGCATGATGATCCACAGAATGATGTAGACGAGAATCCCCGGGAAGGCGGCGGAGAGGATGGACACGAGCACGTAGAGGACGCGCACGAGGGTGGGATCCCAGTCCAATGCGTGGGCAATCCCGCCGCAGACGCCGCCGATCATTCGGTTGGATACGGATCGGTGTAGTGGCATGATGCCTGCTCCAGCAAATGGCTCGTCAGATTCCTCATTGGGAAGGAGATCGTTGTTCTTTCTGATCTCGCCTTCAGTTGATAACCCGCTGCATGCTCAGCGCTCGGCGAAGGTCGATGATTTGGCCGGCATGTCAAGGATGCCACTTGTCTGCCTTCCAATAGTCAAATGTCATCGTCGTGACCGGCGTATCCGGAAGCAGTTTTGCGGTCAGGGCGATCTGCCCGGAATGCCACGCGAAGCTCGTCACGACGCCGGCCCAGATATCCAGGACGGTGCAGGTGCCGAAGTCCGGATCCTCGACTTGACGAGCGAACTCGGATTCACCGGCCGAGGCAAGGCGACCCTTGGAGATTTCGCGCACTTCATGGAAGTAATCCAGCAGATGTTGCTTGGTTGGGTAGTCGTCTTCCCCCGCGGCCCGAACCTGCACATCAAATGGAAAGCGCAGCGGTTCATCGGTCACCATCGAGCGCACCCAGTTATCCTCGACCTCGGCAATGTGCCATAGCTGCCAGGCGATGGGCTTGCGTTGAGGCCCGGGCAACCAGCGCATCTGCTGCTCGTCCAACGGCTCGACGTTGCGCAGCATCATGGATTTGCGAAACTCCAGACCCGACCAGATCGCTTGGGCGTAGGGTGTCATGGGGAAAGAGAGGGATTAGGGATTAGGGATTAGGGATTAGGGATTAGGGATTAGGGATTAGGGATTAGGGATTAGGGATTAGGTAAGAAG
>JACZXL010000277.1 GCA_022571635.1 Planctomycetota bacterium | reverse complement strand
GAATCATGCTCTGCCCCGCTGATGGGAAGATCAGCGCGATCGAAACCGTTGATCACCACGAGGCCGTCGGCGGACCCGCCACGGTCATCCGCATTTTCCTGAGCGTTCTGGATGTTCACATCAACCGCTCACCCGCAGGCGCTGAAGTCGTCTCTGTTTGCCACAACTCCGGCGCGTTCCACGACGCGCGCACGCCTGAGTCAGCGACGGAGAACGAGTCGAACCTCATCGTGTTGAAGTTGGACGATGGGCAAACGATCGGCGTGCGCCAGATCGCCGGCAAGATCGCGCGCCGGATCGTGTGCCGGCTCAAGGTCGGCGATCGGGTCGAAGCGGGACAGCGCTTCGGGATGATCAAGTTCGGCTCCAGCACCGAGCTCATCCTGGGGAACCGGACCGAAGTCGCACTGCAGGTCGCCGTCGGCCAGCGCGTCAAGGCAGGTCTCACCGTCCTGGCAATGATCGCGCCCGTCGATCCTCTTCCTGTCACGACAACGGCGGCGTCGCCCACCCAGGCCATCAACTCCTGACCGCGAGGAACGGGGCGATGATCGCGTGGTGACGGTCTCCGCCGCTACACTGTTCAACGATGCCGCGCCGGTCGATCGAGCAGTTTCGCCAGCAACGGGCCGAAGGTCAGGCTCGGCTCGCCGCCCACGATCATCTTGGATTGAAGCGGTTCCTTCGGCTTGATACCGCCGCCTACGAGGACGGCGCCCTGCCCGGCCGCACCAAGGAGCTGCTCGGCCTCACGGCCTCGACCGTCCTGCGGTGCAACGACTGCATCGACTATCACCTTGAACAGTGCGTCAAGGCCGGCTACACCAAAGAGCAGATCATCGATGCGTTGAACGTCGCCTTGGTTGTCGGTGGGTCGATCGTCATTCCGCATCTTCGTCATGCCGTGCTGAGTCTCGACGAGCTCCTGGCGGAAAAGCGCTGAGCCTGAACGCGCAGCGCGATGAGGCAAACGCCGGTTCGCCGACTTCTCGATAACGATTAGGCGGTGACGTCGAGCTGAGGCTGATCTTCTTCGGTCTCGTGCTGGGCCGACTTCTCTGGGGCTTGATGCTCCGGTTCGGCTTTGTCGGGGTCGTTGGACGACAGGTCCCGAACGGCCTCCGCCGTCTCCAGTCCAGCCACGTGCAGGTCGACGAGATCCTGAAATCGCCGAGTCTGATCGCTGGCACGGCGTTCACGATCGCGAGCTTTGCTCACAACCTGCTGGGCTTGAGCCACCTGTAGCAGCGAGGTCAGAATGGGTGAGCCGATCGTACTCATCTATACGGATTATCGACCGGACCAGCATAGTGGCTGAAGCGGGTGGTCGGTGGTCGGCGCAAAGGGAGGGTGAGTTGACGACCTGGAGCAGTCGCACAGCGCCCCAAGGACCGATCGCCCTCCTCCCCCGGGTCGGTTGGGCCGGAGATTATCGGAGTCGTCCTACTTCTCGGGTGTCTGGGGCAATTGAGTCGGAGCCTCGAACTCGCCGAGCCACACCTCCCTGAGCACGCCCAGCAGCGGATCGTCGCCCCCGGCCTCGCCCATGACGGCTAGGCCCGCTTCCACGAGAGAACGATCATCGAGCTGGTGTCCGATGTAGGCGAGGAGGAAGGCGTTGGACGCCCGATCGCGCTGCTCCGGCAGACGACGTTGCAGCGCGTCGATCACCGTCTTGAGCCGAACCCGATTCGGCAACAGGCTCTGGTCATATTGCACGTCGATCATTTCCGGATGATTCGTCAGCAACCGACGCAGGGTCAGAGCCGCCGGCAAATACAGGCCCGCCCCGATCTGAGCATGGGCCATACCCGCCGTCGCTAGGGGGTGACCGGGGACAAACCTCAGGGCCCGCCGGAAGCGGCGCTCCGCCCAGAAGTACTCGCCGTCGCGGAGCCTCTGCTCGGCCTGGGCGAGCAGCTCGTTGAAGCGGGTCCGGTCCTGACTGGCCAATCGCTTCAGATTCTCGCCATGGCGCAGGGCCGGGATGAGCTCCCGAAGGTTCAGTTCCGAGGTCTCGGCCTCCTCGTCCGTCGGTTCGGCATCAGCCGCGGCGGCCGCTTCGGCTCCGAGCAACTGCTCGCGGAGCTTGCGAAACTGCTCATCAAGCTGATCGAGCAGGCTCAACTCGACGTCCACGTCAGCGTCCTCGCGCTGCGCGTAGCGCTTCGCGATGCGTTGAAGAATCCGTTGGTAGTCCGGCTCACGGTCCGGCTCGATAAGGAGTTGGACCGTCTGCGGCTCGATTCGGCCCTCGGCCATGCCGGACTCGACGCGCGTCGTGCCAAGCGGAAGGTCTTTGAAGCGAGCGTCAAATGGGCTACCCAACGGGTCGATCGCTCGGCCCGCGAGCAGATCCTCACGGATGCGGGCCATGTCGAAGCTAGTTAGCCCGAGCGTGTAGTACTGCATCTCAACCGGCTCGAGCTGCATCCCGCGCAAACTCGAAACGCTCACCGCCAGCCCGCGTCCCTCCTGATCGGTAATAATGCCGACCACGTCCGGCTGAACGCCGGCCTCGATGAGGCTGCTGCTCGTCGCGGCCGCCGCGTACCGATCAAGCCGAATCCGATTCTCGATCATCAATTGTCGGGGAAAGACACGCGGCTCTCTGATTGTGCCGAGCGTTGCCCCGGACCCCTCGCGACGGTATTCGAGCAGGCCCAGTTGCTGGCCGTATCGAAGCTGCTCGAAGGTCCGCCCCGTGGCGATCAGCGCCGAGGCCGAGTAGGCGCTTCCAGCCCGAAACAGGAAGAACTCATTCGACCCGAGCTCATCACGAAAATCGTTTGCTGCGGTGTACCCGACGGTGCCGCGAAACCCGCGACCCGCCACGACGTCCCCGGTCACGAGCAAGTTCCGCGCTCTGTAGTCAATACCGACGCTGCGAGGGTTGCGCCCGCCGCTCCCGACGGCCGTGTTGGCGTCCAGCGCATGCTGCGCGGCCGCCGGCGCCACCGGAACACAAATGGATCCAAACCCCAGACACGCTATGAGCCATCTTCGTCGCATATCGATTCTCTCCGCCGCCGTTCGCGGCCAACCGAATGATCGCCTCAGACCAACCATCGACGCGGGATTCAGACGAACCTCCAACCAGGATGATTCGGCCGGGCCGCGGTGCGTCTGAAGATTATTCCCCGCGGCTCGGTGCTGGACTAGGGCTCATCCACATTAGTGTGCCGAAGTTGCCCCTGCATCGTCCACACGACGTTCATGGCGTCCTCCGATACGCACATGACGACCAGGAACACGAGCTTACCGTCGCTGAACATGATCACGTCCTGCGCGCAGCCGGAATCCTTCGGGAAAAGGGTGCTGTCCAGCGGGAGTTTGCCCTTGAGCGGTTGGCCCTCGCTCAGGTCGAATTGCCCGTAGTCGGGCACGATATGCAGGCTGACCAGCCCCGGCCTTCTGTCCTGACGGCGGTAAAGGAAATGGCAGCCGCGCTCGCAATGCGGCACGTCGCACGCCATCGCCCCGACGAACTCATAGCCGGCGTCCCCAAGATCGAAAACGGTCAGCGCCGCGTCCAGATGGTCCTCCATCAACCGCTGGGCCTCCCCGAGACTGCTATAGGTGATCATCGCGCCATCGGAGCCGGCGGTGGCGACATGCTCCCCGGCGACCGAGGCGGCGGCCTCGATTGCTTGCCCGGCCCGCGTTGGTCGGTCGTCAATTTGCGGTCCCAAGATCCCAACCAGCACCGCACCCGCCACCAGAACCAGCGACGCGGCGACCGCATATACGTTGGCCCGGCGAGGCCCGCGCAGCCACTGCGCAAATGCGTATCCAGCCGGCTCGGCCTCGACGTCCCCCTCGTCCGTCTCAAGACGATGCCGAATCCGTTCGGCCAGGTCCGCGGGCGCCGACGGGCACGCGGCCGTCATCACGACGCCGACCCGCTCGCGCAGCCGACGCTCCGATTCCACCAGCGTCCGGTCCTCCGGATGCGCTTCCAGGTGCCGCTGGAGCTGCTCGGCCTGCGCCGGGTCGAGTTCGCCATCGCAGTCCAGGCGGATCAGTTCGGCTATCGATCGATCACTCATCAGTACTACGCCACTCGTTCATCACAGCCCCCGGCCGACGCGTTGATTCACCCCGGCCTCGCACTGGAACACTAACCTCCCGATCGCCCCATTTCTTCGGCCAAATCCGCCAATTGGTCCCCCAAGATGCTCCGGGCGCGGTGGAGGCGGCTCATCACCGTCCCGATTGGGATTCCCTCGATCTGGGCGATCTCCCGGTACTTCAGACCCTCAACGCCCCATAACAGCAGCACCGTCCGATACTCGGGCCGCAAGTTATCGATCGCCTCCTTCAGCCGCTCATCCACATACTCCCACTGCAGGCTTTGGAGATTCCAGGCGGGCGAGGGCTCGTCCGGCGCGGGCCCCTCGTCCGCGGCGCCATGGAGCTCCTCGACGGCCAGAGGCTGACGCTTGTTCTTGGCCAGCCGCGTATAGAAGACGTTGTGGAGGATCTTGAAGAGCCACGGCCGAATGCCCCCACCCCGCTCCTCGAACCGCTCTGCGACCCGCAGGGCCTTGAGGTACGTCTCCTGCACGAGATCCGACGCGTCGTCCGGGTGACGCACCAACTGGATCGCCATGCGGTACACGGCATCCAGGTGCGACAGGGCCAGTTTCTCGAATTCTTCCCGATCCACGAATTGTTCCAGATACACCAGGTCCGCAAACCCACATGATCCATCACTTGCCAACGGCTGGCAATCCCGCGCAGTATGCCCGCAGACCGCCA
>JACZXL010000043.1 GCA_022571635.1 Planctomycetota bacterium | reverse complement strand
AATCGCCGGCGTCAAGGGCGGAGCTGAGACTGCCGTCACTGACTCGACCAACGACATTTTGATTGAAGCGGCCAGCTTCGATCCCGTCACGGTGCGCAACAGCTCTCGGCGACTGAACATCGCCAGCGATTCAAGCTATCGGTTTGAGCGCGGCGTTCATCCGGGCCAAGTTGATTTCGCAGCCGAGCGCTTAGCTGAGTTGATCCTGGAATTATGCGGCGGCGAACTGTGCGAAGGTGTGCTGGCCCAGGGGCAGCCGATTCCTGAGCCGCGCACCGTGTCGATGCGCCCGAATCGTTGCCGGGCGTTGATCGGGGTCGAGATTCCTGATGAACAAATGGTGGAGTGGCTCGATCGACTCGATTTTCAGCCGCGGCTCGATGGCGACGTCGTTCACTGCACCGTTCCGATTTACCGGCTTGATATCGAGCGTGAAATCGACCTGATCGAAGAAGTGAGTCGAATGTTCGGGCACGACAAAATCCCCGTAACGGAGACGATCGAAGTTCGAGTCGCACCGCCGCAGGCAACGGAGATGGCCCGACAAGCCGTGTCGAACGTTCTCGTCGGCATGGGGTTCGTGGAGACGGTGACCAGCTCGCTGTTGGCTCAGCGGCTGGCCGAACCGTTCTTACCTCACGGAAGCGCGGCGCTGCAAGTAGACGACGATCGGGCCAAGGCCGAGCCGGTCCTGCGCCCGTCGATTCTCCCGAGCCTATTGCGGGTCCGTGCGCATAATCGTGATAATGGCATAGCGCATCTTCGACTCTTCGAATCGGCATCCACGTTCACCAGCGTTGACCGGGCGCATCGTGAGCATGTTCAGCTGGCGCTCATCGCCGACATGGATCGCATCGATGACGGTCTGCGACCCATGCGCGGTGTCGTCGAGCGGCTGGTCGATCTCATCTTCGGTCATGAGGCGAAGATCAAGGTGAGCCCCTGCGACGAAACGAATTGGCTTGACCCCGGCGCGAGGGTGTTACTGAACGGCGACGTGATCGGTCGGCTGGGCGTGGTCGCGCCAAGTGTGGCGAGTTTGTTCCAACTCGATGAGCCGATCGCCGCCGCAGAGCTTATGCTGCCGCAGTATTACGAGGACTATCCTCCGATCACCGAAGCGGGTGCGCTGCCGATGTATCCCGCGGTTGAGCGTGATATTTCGGCCATCGTTTCTGAGCAAGTTCGTTGGGAAGACTTGGAGCTGGCCGTACAAGACTTGAATATAGAGGAACTTGTAGCGGTCGAGTTTGTCACGACGTTCCGTGGCAAGCAGATCGGGCAGGATCGGAAATCGGTGACCGTGCGGCTGCGATTCCGCGCTCCCGACCGAACGCTGACCACTGAAGAGGTGGACGCGCATGCGGCGAGGGTGGTGGCGGCGATACAGTCGCAGCTCGACGCTGAGATACGAGAGTAGCAACAGTTGTGACGATCGGCCAAGAAAGTGTCGAGAACTTGCTCGCGGCGATTGCCGCGAAGACGCCCACGCCCGGTGGAGGCGCCGTCGCCGCGATCATTAGCGCCTTGGCGGCTGCGCTGGGGCAGATGGTCGTCAACTACTCCTGCTCCATACCGTCGCTAGCGGATCACAAGGAGCTGCACGAAGAGGCCTTGCGCACCTTGGCGGACCTGCAAGGCTCGGCGCTTCGGCTTGCCGACGCCGACGCCGAGGCGTTCGCACATCTTTCGGATCTGTGGGGACTCCCGGCGGATGATGTGCGTCGTCAAGCCGAATGGAATGACGCCGTCGCCGCCGCCATCGACGCGCCACGTCAGGTCATGGGGGCGTCGATGGCCACACTGCGACTGACCGAACGACTGTCGGGCAAGACGGTCCGCAATCTGCGCAGCGACTTGGCGATCACCGCCCTGCTGGCCGAGGCTGGGGCTCGGGCTGCCGCCTGCAACGTGCGAATCAACATTCCGCTGCTGAACGACAAGGCGGAGGCAGCTGAGTTGGAAGCCGAAGTCGTCGGTGTTCTTCAGCAGGCCGCAAGAATCTGCGCAGCCGTACAAGAAGCGTGTATCACCTGAAACGAGTATGGTTGCCATCGCCGGTTGCACCGGCGGGTGAAGCGAGACGCATTGCACGGCCGATACTGAGTACGTGAGCGATCCGGAGGAAATTGTAAGAATCGAGGGCGTTCAGTTCGCACAGGGCCGCCTCAAGCTGCCGCCGGGACCGCGCCGCAGGTTTCTGTCGGTCCTGTACCGGTGCTGTCATGTCTATGGGCGGCTCTACCGGAACAAAGATGCGACCGCCTACGTCGGGCGGTGTCCGGGCTGCGGGGGGCCGGTGTTTGCCCTGATCGGGCCGGGCGGCACGAACAAACGACTGTTCGAAGCGAATTAGCCGTCCGCCGGCCGCTGAACGCTCACAGATCGATGGCAATACGTATCAGAGCAAGCGCTTGGGCGCTTCGCCGACCGACACCTGCGTCGCGGCGGGCATGGGCTGCCTCCTGGCGGGCGACGGTTGCTCTGCCTCAACGGGCACCACCGTTCGACCGAGCGCGCCGGCCGATCGCCCTGCGCTATGAAGACTGGATGCGGCGATGTTGGACGCCTCCTGCTCCAAGGCAGGATCGATCGCTTCGTTGGCCTTCACGGGAAGCACGCCCTCCAACGCGCCGCTGAACCGGAATCCGAGCAATACGAACCCGAGGAGGCATAGTCCAGGCAGTAACAGGAACCGGGCGTAGTACTGCAAGCCAAAACCCGACCCAACGTTGCGGTACCTGGCGATCTCAACCTCCTGAATCATGTGCCGGTAGGTGCTCAGAGCGCCGTCCTGCCACGGCATACCGAGCCACCCACCCAGGGGCAGGGCCAGCAGCGTCAGCACGATCGCCCACGTCAAAGCAGAGATGCCTCGATCCAAGCGAGGCGCGCCACACAACGTGCCCAGAACCAAGCCCACGGCCACGAGCGGGCACAGCGTCAAAACAGCCAGCATCCCCAGCGTTCTCGCCGTAGACGTGCCGGCGCTGAACAGCCGATCGTAGTGACTGAGCGCACGACGTTCAGGCATACCGGGCGCTGCTCTCTTCGCCGCGTCCCGCCGGCCGGCCTCGGTCGCGGTGATGATCGACGGCGGCTGGTTGTCGGCCGCCTGAACCACCAGCGGCGTACGGTCGGACGTCGTTGCCTCCGCATAGCGCATTTCAGTGAACGTCGCCAAAGACCAGATGAGGATCTGTGCGCAAAGCGACAGGCCGACGAGCCAACAACACGCCAGGACCATGAACCGCAACTGGCCATGAGCGACCCGAATCGGAGGAGTATTAGACTGCGACATGGCGAAGACCCCAAGTGGGAGCACCGTGCGTCGGCACGACCCGTACTCGACTTGATCGACCGGACTTGAAGGTGTGATAAGTGAAACCGCGGGCAAGGGCCGGATTCGCTCCAACCGCCGGGTCGACAATCAATCGGGGCCTCGTATGATGCCTCGACCGCTGGGAACGGATCGTCGAAACTCTCCGACCCCGCCCAGGCCCGCAGGCGACTCGCTCATGCCCCCTCCCACCCGTGACGAGCTCGACGTGCTCGACCCCGCCGTGATGGCCGACGTGGCGGCCGGTCAGCTCCGTCTCAGCGGGGCCCAGGCCCTTCGGCTGTTTCACGAGATGCCGATCCACGAGCTTGGACGGTGGGCGGACGCCGTCTGTCGCCGACTCCACGGCGAGTCGATCCGCACCTACGTCATCGACCGCAACATCAACTACACCAACGTATGCACGGCAAAGTGCACTTTTTGCGCCTTTCGACGCGATGGCGATGAACACGACGCCTACACGCTCGAGTATGACGAGGTGCTCGACAAGATCCAGGAACTGGTTGACATCGGCGGAACGCAGATCCTCATGCAAGGCGGCATGAACCCTAAGTTGCCGCTGAGCTGGTACACCGAGCTGCTGTCGGCGATCAAGCAGCGCTTCCCCAACGTCCATATTCACGCGTTCAGCCCGCCGGAATTCATCGAGTTCATCCGCTTTTTCGATGCGCCGGGCGCAAGCCTCCAAGCGAAGTTGCGGTGGGTGATGAAGCGACTGCAAGAGGCCGGACTCGATTCCATACCGGGCGGCGGCGGGGAAATCTTCGCCCCGGCCGTGCGCCGCAAGATCGGGCTTGGCAAATGCGACACCCAAGAATGGCTCACGACCATGCGCGTCGCGCACGAATTGGGCATGAACACTTCGGCCACGATGATGTTCGGCCACATCGAAGGCATCGCCGATCGCATTCACCACATGGAGCTGGTAAGACAGTGGCAGGACCGCGCCATCGCCGACTTCGCCGCGGACGACGGCGGACGATACAAAGCGTTCATCGCCTGGCCGTTCCAGCGCGAGAACACGCCTCTGGGGCGGTGCCTGGAATGGGGCCAGGGTGAAAGCGACGATCTTGACCAGCCGTTTCCCGGCGACGTCGTGGCGAAACTCGATGGCTCCGGGGATAAGAACGACCATCCCTTGTTCGGGCGGCGCGTGCGCATGGCTGGATCCTCGGATTACTTGCGCACCCAAGCGCTGAGCCGGCTGTACCTCGACAATATCTATTCGATCGGATCGAGCTGGGTAACGATGGGCCCGCATATCGGGCAGATCGCGCTGCACTACGGCGCGAACGACATGGGATCGGTGATGATGGAGGAGAACGTCGTCAGCGCTGCCGGCACGACCTATTGCCTCAACGAGCCGATGATCTGCCGATTGATTCGCGATGCCGGCTTCATCCCCGCGCAGCGCGACAACGAGTACAACCTGCTGCGGCTCCATGCCGATTCACGTTCACCGGACCTCTCCATTGACGATTGGTCGAAGCTGCGCACCCAACGTCTGCACGTCGAGACGGTTGATGAACCGCACGAATCAGTGGCCCTGACCGTCGAAGCGACCGGCGATCCGTGCTGAAAACAGCCGCGGAAGCATATCCGCGGGCGCCCGCACATATTCATGTCCGGCTAAGATCGGCCGACTGCCCCGCCGCCCAGCGATCGGTTTCGGGAATCTCGCGACCACATTCAGGGCAGCGCTCGCTTTCCAACCGGTACAGCTGATAGCCGCAGGTGCAGCGAGGTTCTTCGATATCTATGGTGATCCGAAGGCCGCACTTGGCGCATTTCGCCAGCCCAGTTCTCAACTTCTGTTGGGCTAGGCACCGCGGACAAGTGAGACGCAGTTGCACTTTCGCTGGAATAGTCACAGCAGATCCTTTGCGCGCAAGGAACTCAATCAAAGCAAGGATGGGCGTCACCACAGTACCGCATGCGCCGAGGATACTCAGTACAGCGATGAGTCTGCCTGACCATTCGTCAAACTCCTCAAGCCAAACGACACCGATGATGGTCACGCCCAGCGCCGCGGTAAGGACGAGGGTCGCTGTACGAACGATCTTCGGTTTCCAACCCGTAATCTGTAGTAGGTTCATCAAGCCCATATGGGCTGACCAGAGGCAAATCGTGGTGAATGCCGTGCCGGCCTTGATCAACAACTCGTCCCAGTTGCCGTTGCCCCACCGCCAAGGGTTCGTCCAGACGATCACCAACCAGTCTGACAACGCCGCCAACGAACATCCGATGCCGATCCACATAAGCCAGCGAGCGCGCCGCTTCTCCAACACGAACGCGCAAACCAGACAAGTCATGCTAAATGCACCGACCAGCAATGATGTCACCAGCATCTCGAATACGTTAACCCGCCAGAGGCGCTCGAACAAGATCGCGGTCACGCCGAGCGCCGCAGACAAAGTTAACGACACGATCATCGACCAGAGGAAGGTCTTGCGCAGTCGCATCATCACATAGTACCAGGGATCGGCCGGGCGCGCTCTGTGCTCGGACGATTCAAACCGCGGGCTTCCGCCCTCGGCGGCTATTCATCGCTGAAAGGCTCGTCACCTTCCACCAACCTCGCCACGCCCGGGGCGTTGTGCGTCACCGTCGTCAGGTCCGGCAGCGGCGGGAGGCGGATCGACGTGCGATAGACGTTCTGGGTCCGCGTCTGCATCGCTAGGTCTGTGACCTGGAAAGTCTGCACACTCTGATCAGCGAGGCCGACTTCGATCGTTTGCCAAGGGATCAACGGGTCGTTGACGTCGGGATCCGGCAACATCACCACGATCCACAGAAGATTGTCCGGTGTACTCAGGTCCGCCCCGTGATACGTGAACACGTAGTCGCCGAAGCGGTACGCGACGACATTCTCCGGCATCGCATCGAGCACGTTCGCCACCGCAGTTCGGCGCTCGGCCGAAGTCAGAATCTCAAACTCGTCCAAGGTCGCGCCATCAACCGCAATGTCTTCGGTGTAAGTACTCGTTGAGGCCTCCACAAAATCGTCGGCTGAGGTGTTCCACATGCGGATGGCGCGACCGTTCGGCTCTGCATCACTCTGCAAAAGTAGGATCACGTGCGGCGGTCCCGAGCCGTTATTGATTCGGGCATAGTCCATCACATCGGTGGTGAGCGTTCGGGTGGCGGAGAAGCCGGTGGACCAGGACATGCCCGGCCCCATCGTCTGCATCCGAGTGACTGTGTATGACGCTAGCCCCATATACCCAGCGACGATGAGGATGAACAGTGTTCCGGGGAATGCAAGCGTAGCGAATGTCGCTCGTCCGCCATGCGCTTTCTGTCCATACACGATCATCAGGACCGCGCTCACCATCCACCAGATCATTACGAATGTTGAGCCGCAATACACACCGAAAAACGGAACGGCCATCGGAAATGTTACGCCTGAGCTGTAAAGGATCGCTTCGAACGTTCGGCCGATGGTGTGCTGCGCGCCTCCGGTGACGCGCAGTAGGCCATGGGTTGAGAGGCCCCAAAGTACGACCAGCATGACCAGACTCCGGCCGTACCCAGTGTTACGCCTGCGGCAGCTGCCATCGCTACGCTGGCGCGGGACGCACTTTCCATGGAGGCAATCGCGGCGAAACCAAAGAGCGGCAGCGCCACGCCAACGCCAAGCCACACAACAAGCATCAGCAGGGCGAAGCGCCAGGCCTCCCCTGGACGAACTTGATCGCCGAGTCCGCGCATCATTACCGCTTGACCGGCGAGACTCTTGCCCACCGTCGCGATCCATGCTTTGAAGAATCCTCGATCCTTGCGCTCAAGCCACGGGTTCGCATCGGGCTTGGTCCGCCGTTCGGCCACCCCTTCCGCCGGGAGCAGAACCATCCGGTCCATGTCGATCGCGGCGCCACATTTGACGCAATCAAACGTCCGAGGAACGAGATGTCCTTTGGAATCCACTCCGTAATAGGTTTGCTGACAGTGCGGACAACAGAACCGAACACTGTTGGGGACGAACTCAAACTCGCTGGGCGCAAACACGACGCCGCATTCCGGGCAGATGCCCGTAGTCAGGTTCCACAGCGGGTAATCGCAGTTTCTACAATGCACATCAAGTTCCCGAAGGGAGGCACGCTAACGCTGCGCCAATCATATTCAAACGATCGTCACGCGCCCCACCGCTACTCCTCATTCGGATCGTCGCCCGTCGGCTGTTGCCCGGCCACCGCCGGCTTACCATGCGTGACCGTCGTCAAGTCAGGCAGCGGCGGCAAGCTCAGGGTGGCGCGGTGCTGGTTCTGTCGTTGAATCTGCGCCGGCAGTTGCCCGAACGTCGTCTGCGTCACGTTGTAATCAGCGGTTGCGATGTAGATCGGGTCACCGGCGTTGGGCATGCCGTTGACGTCCGGATCGGGGAGCATGATGACGACCCACAGCTGGGAATCCCAACTATTCAAGGCTGCCCCGTGATAGGTGAAAACGAAATCGCCAAGTCGATGGGCGACGACATTACTCGGCATCGCGTCGATGGCGTCCTTGATCTCGCCAAACTGTGAACTTCGCGAGCTGTCGATGAAATCCTGGAACGTTCCGTCACCAACGGGGATATCCGCGGGGGTAGTCTGTGTATTGGGATCACAGAAGTTCGAACCCCAAGATGACATGATCATGTTGCTGCCTAGCGTTAGCTCCAGTGCATGGGTGGGTCCGGTCCCGTTGCTTGAATTCGCCGACGAAAGGACTGCTTGCGCAACAGTAGACGTCTCGGTCGACACTGCCATGCCGCCTGCGAACGGTCCCCCGCCGAAACCGCCGCCAAATGCCAAAGGCATTAACACCGCCAACAGAAAGATGCCTTGCAACCCTGTCAATGCCTGCACAAGATACACGGAGATAAAAGGCCAAACGACAACTGCAATTGCTGCGCGAGCGCCGTGAACCTTGTGCGCTTCTTTGACCATGATCGCAGCGCTGGCGATCCACCATACCAAGCCAAACAAAACATTGCAGCACGGCACCGCCAACACGACGCCCGCCGGCGCGCTATAGCAGATTGCGTGGCACGTTCTTCGGAATGTATGCGCAGTCTTGCCGGTGATTCGCAGAATACCGTGCGCGATCCCAGCCCATGTCAACAAATACAGACCAACGGCCAGTGATCCGAAGACGATGGTCCCGATTCCGCCGATAGTAAACCACAGTCCGCCAATACCGCTTTGCCCTGGACCGAACGACACGGCCGCTCCGTAGACGAGCCACGGGATATACACCCCGAACGTCAGAAAGATGACCGCTGTACACAGCCCAAAGAGCCATGCGCGACCGATTGATGTATCGGCTGGGGTTGCGCGGATGACCCGGTGCGGCTCGATCATGGCCCATTTGATCGTCGCAAACCACGCCTTGAAAACTCCGCCCTCGCCTCGCTCGAGCCACGGCATCCGATCGACGGCCGTCTGTTGCTCAGGGATTCCCTCGGCCGGGGCGACCATCATTTCGTCCATGTGGATTCGCTTGCCGCAATTGGAACACTCGAAATGAGTTGGCTCCAAGTGCCCTCGATCGCTGGTGCCGAAATACTTCTGATCGCAATGCGGGCAACAGAACTGTACCTTCCCAGGGGCAAACTCGTGTTCACTGGGGCGGAACGACGCGCCGCATTCGGGGCACTGTCGCGCCTCGATATTCCACAGTGAATAGCCGCAGGATTTGCAACGCATGATTCGACCCCCTATTCCCTCATCTGACCTTCAGGCGGCAACATCCATCTACATAGCTCATCGCGCATGGCGCATCCCTATTTTCATCAATCCTCCGGCGCGTCCGCGTTGACACGTCGGCGAAACTCCGTGACCAAGGACTTGGTTACCGGTCCGACCTTGCCGGAGCCGATTGTCCGATCATCCACACGGTTCACGCCGATGATCTCCGCCGCGGTGCCGGTCAGAAAGACCTCGTCGGCTTTGAGCACATCATCGAGCTTCATCATCTCTTCACAGATTTGGTACCCCAGATGCGGGGCAAGCTCGTCGATCACGAATCGCCGGGTAATGCCGTGCAGAATGCCCGCTTCAATCGGCGGCGTGATGATGCGCCCATCGCTGACGATGAAGATATTGTCGCCGGTACATTCGCTGACGTAGTCATCCGTGTTGAGCATGATCGCTTCGAGTGCATCAGCATCGATCGCTTCGATCTTGGCCATGATGTTGTTGAGATAGTTCAGACTCTTGAGCGCGGGATCGAGTGATTCGATCGGGATTCGCCGCCGCTTGGCAACGATAACTCTCAGGCCGTTGTCATAGAGCGCTTGCGGATACAGCTCGATTGTGTCAGCGATGATAAACGCCGTCGCCTTGGGACACCGAAAGGGATGCAAGCCGAGCGTACCGACACCGCGCGTAAAGACAAGGCGAATGTACGCATCAGTCAAATTGTTTGCGGCGACAGTCTCGCGAATCGCCTGCTCGATCTCTTGCCGTGAATACGGCGGGTCGAGTCGAATTCGCTCGGCGGACTCGTACATCCGATTCAGATGCGAACCGAGCTTGAATATGCGCCCGTTATATGCGCGGATTCCCTCGAAGCATCCATCACCATACAACACCGCATGATCGAAGACGGATATCTTCGCCTGATCCTGGTCAACCAACGCACCGTCAAGCCAGACCTTGTTCATCGGCCTCCTCTCTAGAATCTCGCGGCCAGAGTGTACCGCACGATGGACGTGTTGCGGGCCGCAGCGGTCGTTGAGCGAGAAAGATGTCGATCTGAGCCCTACCGACGCGTCAAAATATATCGATGGATCGCGCGAGCGACGCCCTGATCGTCGTTGCTGGGCACCACGGCGTCGGCGAGCTGCTTGACCTTATCGGTGGCGTTGGCCACCGCGACCGCAAGACCCGCCCACTCCATCATGCCAAGATCGTTGTCCGCGTCGGCGATAACCATCACCTGTTCGCGATCGGCCTCCATTCGCTGCGCCACCCGCTGCAGGGCGATCCCCTTGTCCACCAACCGGTGCGTGACCTGGATCACCTGCGGATCAGGATTGAATAGGGCAACCTCGCGCTTCTGCCAGTATTTCTCGCGGATTGAACCGAGAATTCGTTGAATCGGCTCCGGCATACCGAGCAGCGTCACTCTGGTGACCGGGTCCGACAAGAAACTGCTCAGCGGAGCGATGGCGTCCGGATCGGTCAGTTGATCGAACTGACGATCGATGCGGTCGGTGAACCAACGATCCAGCACCTCGACCGCGACCATAATCTGCGGATCAATCGAGCGGGCCTCAGCGATGATCCGCCCGGCCAGCTCCGGCGATAGCGGCTCATGAAACTGCGCGACGTTGTCCAGCGGGTTCCAGATCAGTGCGCCGTTGTAGTTGATGGTGGGCGCGGTGATATCGAGGGCCTGGATGATCCAGCTGGTCATGCGCGGTCCGCGGGCAGTCGCAAGAACGACGACACAGCCGGCGCGCTCCGCCGCCCGGCAGGCCTGAACCACACCTTGACTCAGCCGAGCGTCCGACCGCAGCAGCGTCCCATCGACATCAATGGCGAGCAGGCGCATGGGCGATTGCGGTTTCGACGGTTCGGTGCGGGCGGGCCCAGCCCCATCAGTTCGCGGCGGCTCGGGAGGCGCCCCCGGGGCCCCCGGCGCGGCGGTAGCTGGGGATTTCGACGATCGATCCACAATCTCCTGATTCGACCGTCGCCGCGGGCCAACCAGTGAATCAAGGGCCGGGCGTAACTCCGGATAGAGAAACCGATAGCCGAGGCGCTCAGCCTTGGCGGGCGCGACGCGCTGGCTCATGGTGACATACTTGGCGAACTCGCCGATGGCCAGCCGCAGGGCAAACCGCGGGGTCGGGATCAATGCCGGGCGACGCAGAACCGCGCCAAGCGTTCGCGCAAAGGTGCGGTTGGTCACGGGCTCGGGCGCAACGACATTCATCGGACCTGCTAGCTCACGGTCCTTCAGGGCCAAGTCGATGAGGCCGACGACGTCGCGCCAATGGATCCACGGCATGTATTGGCGCCCGGAGCCGAGCGGTCCGCCGAGCATGAGACGAAAGGGCGTGATCATCTTCGCCAGTGCTCCGCCCCGCTCGTCCAGGACGATCCCGAATCGGAGCCGCACGACGCGCACGCCTGCGCTGCGGGCCCTGTGCGCCTGCTCCTCCCACCGCACGGTGAGCTTGGCCAGGAAGTCGTCGCCCGGAGCGGCGCCCTCATCAACAGTTTGATCGGCGGTGTCGCCGTAGTATCCAACCGCAGAGGCGTTGATCAAGACGCCGGGCCGATCGACCGCAGCATCGATCGCTTCCACGACCTGATGCGTGCTGTCGATACGACTGTCCAAGAGAACCCTCTTGTAGGCGGTATGCCACCGGCGGTCGGCGATGCCGGCGCCGGCGAGGTGAATGACGGCATCGCACCCGTTGACCGCATCTTGCCAGGGACCGGGAACGGCAGGGTTGCCCCCAATCACGGTGACTCTCTGGTTGGCGGCGGCGGCAAAGAGGCGACTAGCCCGAGCGGCGTCGCGCGAGACGATCACGACTTGATCATCTCGCTCCAAGCGATCAAGGACGAGTCGTCGACCGATGAGGCCTGTCGCACCCGTAATGAGTACCTGCATTAATCAGTTCGCCTCGCGGTGACCGGTCAGTTCACGATGTTGGGCCGTTCGCCTACCGGACGCACGCGACCGGAGATCAGCGCCTCAAAGGGTAGCTTGGGACGCCGTTGGGACCAAACCGCCGATCGCACCAATGTCCGTCTCGATCCGCGCCGATAGATCGCAGGAAATCACTCATCGAGTTCCCTGGAGGTACGACCCATGACTGGTCAGCCAACGAACCCGCCCGTCTCCGGACACACCACCGCAACAATGGAGACGTCAAACCCACTGGCACGCCTGGATTCGATCGCGACCCCGCCCGGGGCCGGCATCGGCCGACCGGCGCCGGACTTCGAGGCGACCGCCGTCATCAACAAGCGCTTCGAGCAGGTTCGGCTCCGTGAGTATCGGGGCCGGTACGTCGTGTTGTTTTTCTGGCCGTTGGATTTCACCTTCGTCTGCCCGACCGAGATCGTGGCCTTCAGCGACGCGGTCGAGGCGTTCGCTGAGCGAGATACGGTAGTGCTCGGCGTGTCGGTGGACAGCCAATACACGCACTTGGCCTGGCAGAACACGCCTCGCGCCGAAGGAGGCCTCGACGACGTCGCATTTGCCATGATCTCGGACCAGACGCATTCCATCAGCCGGGCCTATGGCGTACTTCTGGAGGATGCGGGCGTCGCGTTGCGCGGGTTGTTTCTCATTGATCGTGAGGGCGTGATCCGTCACATGCTCGTCAACGACCTCCCGTTGGGGCGGAACGTCGATGAGGCGCTGCGCCTCGTGGACGCGCTGCAGTTTCACGAGAAGCACGGCGAGGTGTGTCCGGCCAATTGGCGACCGGGCGACCCCAGCATTGATGCGCACCCCGACCGCGCCAAGACGTTCTTTCGCCAGTGGGGCAAAGCCGCGTAGGCCACAACCAGCGCCCGACCCTCCTTCCCCCCCCAAGAATACTCTCGCTTTCACCCCACTTTACCACAAAAGGGGTCGGGAGTCGTTTTTTCGCGCTTTTGAACCGTTCCTAGCGCCGGTCCCGAGCCACTTGCGACCTCAGGAGGCACGGGTCGACAGAACCTTGGCGCGCCGCAACACATCATCCAGCATTCGTTCGGTCAGCCGGCCGGTGAATGTGTTCTGCTGGCTAACGTGGTAACAGCCGACAAGGGTCGTTGTTTGGAGTGGACACACAGCGCCGTGTGCGAACTTGGGCTTGGGGCGCGGAAGCTCGCAACCGGTGTCTCGTAGCACGGCCAACATCGCAGTCCACGCGACCGCTCCCAGACAAACGGTGACGGCTGGGCGCAAGACGGCGAGCTCTTCGATCAGGTACGAGCGGCAATTCGCAAGTTGGCGGGCGGTCGGTTTGTTCCCCGGCGGTGCGCAGCGAAGCGCGGCGGTGATGTAGACACCGGACAATCGCAAGCCATCGCCCCGATGCGTGGCCCGCGGCTGGTTCGCCAAGCCGGCGCGGTGCAATCCTGCATAGAGGAAGTCACCCGAGCGATCGCCGGTAAACATTCGCCCCGTTCGGTTCGCGCCGTGTGCAGCCGGGGCCAGGCCCACGATCAGGATTCGCGCGCGCCGGTCGCCGAATCCGGGCACCGGTTTTCCCCAGTAGGTCCAGTCTTGGAACGCACGACGCTTCTCGACGGCGACTTGCCCGCAATAGCGGCGCAGCTCAGGACATCGGCGGCAGCGCGGAATGAACTGTTCGAGCACACTCAGCGGCCGGGGACGCTTGGGTGATCGACTAGCCATCGGCGCGCGAGAGCGCTGCATCATCCGCGGGCATCGGCATGAGATTCATTCCACCGGCCCCGTCAACGACCAGCTCGTAGATCTGTCCGGCGCGCACCGGCTTGTAGACCACCTCACCCTGTGCGACCCTTACTCCCGCCGCCGCCGCCGCCTGAGCATCCATCGCCAACTGCCAGAAATATTCCCAAAGCCGTTTCTGGTAGTTCCCCGCGTCACCGATCGCATACCCAGGCGGAATCGCGCCGGGCGTGTCGATCGCAAGACCATCGCGCGGGGCCATGCGATCCGAGTAGATTCGGCGCAGCAGCACCAACGTACGGCCGCGCTGCGGATGTCCCTCGGCCACATCGTTGCGATCGAACTTCACGGTCCAGGCGTCGACGAACAGGACATCACCGGGGATCGTGAACGTCTGCCGGGCGAGCTCGGTCGAATCGTCATCCAGCTCGATCAAGAGCAGCCGAGTTTGGATGATCTGCTCGTCAGCGTCGATGGTTTGTCCCAAGATTTGGATATGCGCCAGACGCCGGCTTCGGTTGAGCCGCGCAATCATCGCGCTCTTTTGCGCCAGGCGCGATTCCATCTCGGCGTTGAGCGTCTCCAGACGATCGAGTGCACGTTGATCTTGATCGGCGCTCATCCGCCAGAACGCGGCAACGACAAGTCCGCAAAGCACGCCGGCCACGAGCAATGTGCGTAGGACGGAAACCATGTGAGCCTTTCCAGCAGACCCGCTCAGCGCGGGATCAATGACATCGGCAAACATGGAGCGGTTCGTCCAATCGACCGATAACACATGGGATGCAGCGTCAGAACCGTCGAATGATGTTCGTAGCGCTCGGCGCGCTGGCGGCCGGTGCCGGCGCGGGCGGCGACCCTCCGTCGTTGCACGCACAAGCGGGGATGCCGTCGTTCGCCCGACTCGTGCGGCTCTACGATTTCGAAGAGGCCGAGCAAGCCCCGTACGTCATGCCGATCAATTTCTATCGGCACGAAGCGCCGCAACAAGGGTTCCCGCGGTTCGGTCGGACACACCTGACTCGCGACGCCGCTCATGGGGGCAACTGGTCGTTCGGGTTCGAGCTCGACGGCGGATCACTGTCAGCCCGAATTCCCACCGCGGTGCTTCCGGTCTTACCGGGAAGCGACTATCGCGTAACGGCTTGGATCCGTACGGATGGACTAACACATTCCCGCGCGCGACTCTCTGCGTGGCTGAACGACGACGCCGGCAACCCGGTCGCCGAAAGTCGGCTGGACAGTCGACTCTTTCGGACGGGCGGCGCCTGGCAGCTTGCTTCAATCCTTGTCCAAGGCAACTTCGACGATGCGGTTGATCTCGTCGTCGACTTGCAGTTGCTGCAACCACAGCAGTACATCGGTCCGAACCGGCCGCCCGATGAACCGCTGCTGGAGGATATGTCGGGGCGAGCGTGGTTCGACGATGTCACGATCACAAACCTGCCTCGCATCGAGCTTTCCACGTCGTCCCTCGGCAACGTGGTGCCGGTATCGGATAATGCACAACTGACCGTCTTGATCCGCGATCTAACCGGCGAAGATATCACGGGTCGGCTCCGTCTGCTCGATCTCGACGGCGCGATCGTCGGCGAGGAGACGTTCCCGATCGATCGGGGAACGACGCGCCGGGTGATAGATCTCTCGACCTTCGGACCCGGTTGGTACAGCGCGGTGTTGGACGTGCGAGCCGGCACACGGACAATTGCTCGTCGACAGCTGGACCTGGTCGTGATGCCGAACGATCCGGTCGGATCGCGTCCGCACGAGAACACGTTCGGCGTAGTGCTGCCGCCGACTCCGGCCGAGGATCTCAAGACGGCCGTGGCGGTATTGCGGCAATTGGGGGTGTCTCGGGCCGTGATATCACTGAACGGATTGGATTCGGAGGCGATGCGGCGAGGACCCAAGGCACCCGACGCGCCAGCCGTGCGCCGAGCGGCCAAGGAGCTCCTCGCCGACTCGATCGAGCTCACGTTCCTTTTAGACGACGTGCAGCGCCGGACGACGGGTGGGCGCCAGGAGCAGCCGGACCTGGACAACGTCCTGGCCAACTTCTCAATGGGCGTGCGCCAATGGCAGGTTGGCCCTGCCGAAGCATTCCAGGACATCACACAGGAGCAGTTGCTGTTGCTGCTCACGGGCGCGAACGATGCGTTATCCGAGTTCGTGGCCGGGCCGGTGATCAATATTCCCTGGCCGATCGAGCGTGCGCCGCTCGCGGTGCCTTCACCGCACGGATTCAATGTGGCGCTGCCCTACCACGTCCAGCCGGACTCGCTGAGCGAATACGCTTCTCTCTGGCGGGACGCAGGATCGATGCGCTCCATGACGTTGCAGCAGTCACCGGCCGGCTCGTATCCCCCGCGCGAGCGCGTCACCGATCTCGTGCTCCGGACACTGTTCGCGTGGCGGGCGGGGTTTGAGCGCTTGACGATCGACGCCCCGTGGTCCCGTCGCGGCGAGCACCGCCCGCAGATGATGCCGGACCCGTCGTTTGGACCGTGGCACGTGCTTGCCAACCAACTCGGCCGCCGTCGCTTCCTCGCCGAGATGCCGCTCGGAGACGGACTGCGCGGCTGGATGCTGACCGGCGCCGGTCCGCGCGACGCGGTGATCGTCGCCTGGAACGAGCAGGCGCCCAAAGACAAGGCCGTGATACGAATGCTGCTGGCCGACGGGCCGATCGATGTCCTGAACGTCTTTGGAAGACGTGAAACGATCTTTCCCGTCGACGGCGTTCACACCGTCGCCCTGGACCGCGTGCCCGTCTTTATCGAGCACGTGGATCTCAACCTCGCGAAGTTCCGCGCGGGATTCGCGATCCTCCCGGGGTTTGTGCCCGCCCGCCGCCAGGCGCACGAACAAGAGTTGATCATCACCAACCCCTGGGACATGCCGATCTCGGCCGAGATTCGACTGAGACCTCCCGACGGCTGGCGCATCACGCCACGATCGCACCGCGTCACCCTTCAGCCGGGCGACCAGCGCCGCCTGCCGATCATACTGACGTTCGATCCCGGGGTGATCGCCCAGCGCACCCACGTGGATGCCGAAATCGTCGTCGAGGCCGACCATGAATATCACCTGAACGTGCGCACCGAACTGGAAGTCGGCCTGAAGGAGGTTCGTCTGTCCACGCAGTGGCAGGCCGTTCGCAACATCCAGACCGGCACGTACGACCTCATCGTCATGCTGTACCTCACCAACACCGGTGACCGCTCCTTGACCTTCGACGGATATCTCTCCGCCCCCGGGATGAGTCGGCAGCGCCGCCCGATCGCCACCCTCTCGCCGACTCGGACCGCCGTCAAAATCTTCCGCATCACCGACGGGGCAAGGCTCCTGGCGGGCAAACAGGTTCGAGTCGGGATCGTCGAGCGCGGCGGCAACGCCCGGCTCAACCGCATCCTCAACATCCCGCC
>JACZXL010000276.1 GCA_022571635.1 Planctomycetota bacterium | reverse complement strand
GGAAATGTCGGATGACGAGATCAGAATGGCTCTCCTTCGCAAATGGGCGATCGACCTGTGTTGGTTGAGTGAATCAAAGGTCGCGTCGATGACCGAGGCACAGCTGTTGGCCCGGCTCGACGAATCCGGCGGGAGCCTCTTGCATCGGCTCCGCCTGTTCAAGGACATCGAGAACGTCGGCGGGCTGCACGTGATCGCGACCGAGCGACACGAGTCGCGCCGCATCGACAATCAGCTCCGTGGGCGATGCGGCCGGCAGGGCGACAAGGGCTCCAGCCGGTTCTTCCTCAGTCTCGAAGATGATTTGATGAAGATGTTCGCGGGCAAGACGACGCTCACCGTGCTCTCCAAGCTGGGTATGAAAGAGGGGGATGCGATCGAGCATCCGATGCTGACCAAATCCGTCGGCCGCGCGCAACGGAAAGTCGAAGAGCGCAACTTCCTTATCCGAAAGAACATTCTCGAATATGACGAGCCGATGGACGTGCAGCGAGGCTTCTTCTACGGCCTGCGGCAGGACATCCTGGAGGGTCGCGCCGTCAAGGACCTCATTTTCCAGTTCATCGACGATTCAGTGGAGGACGCGGTTTACACGTTCCTCGATCGGAATTACGTTCCGAACTGCATCGCCGAATGGGTGCACGAGAAGTTGAACGTGGCCATCGATGCCGATCGATTCCGCGGCAAGGATCGTGAGGACCTACATCTGCTGATCCGCCGGGATGCCACAGAGGAGGCCGGCAACATCATTCGCGTGACCATCGGCGAATACATGTCCCCGGATATGGATCCGGAGGGATGGGACCTCAAGGGCCTGGCGGATTGGGGCAACGCGAACTTCGATGCGGGGTTGAAGGTCTCGCAGCTGCGCGAGATGTCGGTTGATGAAGTTATCAAGCAGTTGGATGAAGCGGCGGCGAAGCGGATCGCCGAGGCTGACTTGGCGCCGCTGGATCAGTACCTTGTGCCGAACTACGCGGAGAAGGAACTTGCGAAATGGGCTGCGAACAAGTTCGCCAGCGAGGTCAAGGCCGAGGCGTTCGTCGGCCTGGAAGATCCCGCCGATGCGGTCGAGAAGTTGATGGCCGGCGCTCGCGCCGCCTACGAGCGCCGAGAGCTGACCTACCCGATCGACTTTGCCCTGGAAATGACCTCGGTCGGAATGCAGCATGACCCGCAGCATGCCATCGAACAGTTCTGCGTGTGGGTCAGATCGAAATACGAACTGCAATGGGATCCCCAGTCGCTTCCTTCGCCGGACCCCATCCAGCTGCGCCAGTTGCTGATAGCCGAGGCCGAGAAGTGGGATGAATCTCGAATTGCCGAGCGAGCTGATCGTGCGCTGGTTGCGGGCAGCAGCCCGGAGAAGCTCGATGAATGGTTTGCGACAAACTGCAACACCCACCTCACGGATGAGGAGCGGAAGCGTGCGGTTGACGATCCCAAGACCGTGGCTGAAGAAAAGATCGCCTCGGTGCTCAGGGCGGAGCTGACGCAGTTTGAGCGCTGGGTGCTGCTTCAGATTGTCGATCAGGCGTGGAAGGACCACCTTTACGCTATGGATCAGGTCAAGGAGGCGATTGGATTCCGTTCGTTCAGTCAGCGCGATCCGCGCATCGAGTTCAAGCGCGAGGCGGGTCAACTGTTCGAGAACATGCAAAAGTCGATCCGCGAGAAGGTGACGGATTTGATCTTCAAGGCGAAGCTGTCGCCGGCGCCTCCGCCGGGACCGCAAGCGCCGCCGCAGGGCGTTGGGGTTCGGCCCGGGCCCGGCGGTCCGGTTCGTCGTTCTGCCCAGCCTGCGATCGCGGCTGCGGCGGCCGCGGCGACGGCGGCGGGAACTCTAGCCCAGCGCCGCGATCTGGAAACGGCGGGTCGGGCTGGGATGCCCGGCGGCGCCGCCCGCAAGCGCCAGCCGGTGCGCCGCAACCCGACGGTTGTCGGCCGGAACGAGCCGTGCCCCTGTGGCTCCGGCAAAAAGTACAAGCGATGCTGCGGAAAACGGACGTGACGGGGAAGGCATCAAGGGATCGAGGCATCGAGGCATCGAGGCATCAAGGCATCGAGGAAAAGGCACGAGGCACGAGGCATTTGGCAATAGGAAGAGCGATTGTTTTCTTGAATTTGGCTGATTCCTGAACGCTGAACGCTGAGCTGATGGCTGAACGCTGATGGCTGAACGCTGATGGCTGAACGCTGTGGGAGTCGCGGCATCAAGCACGTTTCACGCCAAGCGGGACGAACTGCGCGAGGAGCTTCCATGCCAGGAGTGCGGCGAGGGCAAGCGCGGCCATCCAGGCGCGCTCGTGTAGGAAGCCAAATTCGTACAGGGGCAATGCGGCGGCTACGACAACAAGATAGATCGTCACGTTCGCTCGCGTCGGCGTCAGTGTCTTGCCGGGTCCGATGAAGAGCAGCACATACGCGGGGAACACCAAGCCGAAGAAGACGAGTAGTCGCAGGTACATCTCCTGGCCGATCACGGAGGCTCGATCCAAGAGGTGAATGGAAGACGAAAGCGCTGCGACGAGCAGGCCCACAAGCACAATTCCCGTGATGATCGATCGGGGGCGTTTGGGTATCGTCGTGCGGATTTCGCGCAGGTGGGCGGCGACGGTGAACACGGACTGTGTGATGATGTGGCCGGCAACCAACGGCGTCAGCGCCGTCTGGAAGGCATAGGCACACGTGAAGACGAGTATCATCGCAAACGTCAGCCCGAAGACGGCGAACACGTGGCGACTCGGCGCCTCGCCCCGAGCGCGATGGAGCGTGAGATCTAGATAGGGACAGAGGCCGAAGCCGAAGGCGAAGATCGGCGCCAGCCAAACAAGTTGTCGAAGCGAGGTTTGTCCGGACCACGTGATGTCGCTGAGAGAGCCAACGCCCAACTGCGCAAATCCCGCGAGCGAGAACGCGAAGGTCAGCATCGCCAGGGCCGGCCAGAGCCTTATCGGCAGACGACTCAGGCCGATCGCCGCGGCCATCACGACAACGGCGAGAACGAGTCCGAAGTGGTCACCCAGTGCTTGGGGTAGATCGTTCGGAACCGACCAGACGAACGCTGCGGCTGCGAACGGAAGAAAGAACATGTGGTACACGACGACGACGAACGAGAACGATAGCATCGCGGTGCCGTGCCGTTGCACGAGTTGTTGACTTGTGGCTCGCTTGAGCACGTAGCCGAACGCGGTGCAGCCAACCACGTTGGGGATCGCGAAGGCGATAAATCCCCACCAGCCGAACTGTCGCAGCAATATGATCGGCAGGTACATGCCGATGCACCAGGTCCAGCTGCACGCGCAGAACAGACCCCAACTGAGCGTTGACAGGGCTTGGCGAGGGTTCACTTTTTCTTGCGTCGCGCGGCACGCGCTTGCAGCAACGATTTGGGCGTGCAATGGAAGGTAATCAGGCACCGTCCGACCCGCGCTTCCTTGCCACGCTTCTTCAGTTGCTGGCGAATCTCGAGCTCCAGGTCGATATTGAACTCGCCGCCGGCCGCGAGCTGCTCTTGAAGGTCTTCGGTCTGGCCGATCTCATAAACGGCCGGGCCTCGGCACGGTCGGAGGAACTGATAGCGCATCTCCTTGCAGACGACGATGTAGTCGCTGCCGCACTCGGCAAACAAATACATCCCGGCTGCCACTTCGGAATTGCCCAGCAGCGCGGCGCCGGCCATGGCGTTGTACCAGTTTCGATTGATCCGCTTAAACGGCAGCACGGCCGTGAAGCGCTTCGAACCCAACCGCTTCATGGTGATGCCTGAACGGAAGGCGTATGGCAGCCAAATGAGTGAGCACACCTTCTGCCAGAACTTGTTCCTGGTGCTGAGGCGGCTGATGAACGCCTCGACCCGCTGCATGTACCGGCGGTCGTCGCGCGAGATCGGGGCTAGGCCCGGGGCGGAGCCGGACGGTTTGCTGACTGATTGATCGAGCTTGGCGGTGGTCACGTGGGGGGTCTTTGAGCCAAGGAATCTGGATTGGGGCCGACGTGCGGCGGACGAACTCGACAGCTATGCTAGACCGTCGGCGTGGATTGTGCCAGCCGGTGATAGGGCGGGTCGCTGAGTCTCGCTTGGGGCCGCCACGGTATTCGATCAGGGGCCGCGTAGCTCCGTAGGTCGTGTCTGGCACCACATTTACGGCATTGGGCAATGATCAACCCAAGGATCAGCGTGTGCAGTTGGAGCTTGAGGCCCGCTCGTCCCCGGGAGCTGGTCCGTGCCCTTCACCGGGTCGGGATTCGCTCGGTGCAATTGGCGCTTGGGCCTGTCATCCAAGAGCCCACCGTATGGGGTTCAGCCATCGGTGAACTACGACGCGAGGGGATCGAGATCGTCAGTGGGATGATGGCGATGGCCGGGGAGGACTACTCGTCGCTCGAATCGATCGCCCGCACCGGCGGAATCCGGCTCGATGAAACCTGGCCGGCCAATCTCGCGCATGCCGAGGCGGTGGCGTCGCTCGCGGCCGATGAGGGACTCGATCTGGTGACATTCCATGGCGGCTTTATCCCCGAGGATCGCGCCAACCCCGAGCGGGCCAAGCTGCTGGAGCGCCTGCGGATCGTTGCCGACATCTTCGCGAATCGCCAACTTCGGCTTGGCTTCGAGACCGGCCAGGAAACGGCGCAGACGCTTGTCGAGGCGTTGGATGATTTGGGCTGTCCCAACGTCGGCGTGAACTTCGATCCCGCCAACATGATCCTCTACGGCAAAGGCGATCCGATCGAGGCGCTGCGGCTGCTCGGGCCGCGTGTCATGCAGATTCACGTGAAGGATGC
>JACZXL010000275.1 GCA_022571635.1 Planctomycetota bacterium | reverse complement strand
TCGGCGGGGCGTGGACTATCGCGGTCGTTGGGCCTCGGTTGGCTGAGTATTGTCTGGGTACGCTACACCTTGGCCTCCCGCGCACGTTCCAGCTCACGGCCGTACTGTTGGCGATCTCCGGCGTGGTCTGCCTGCCGCTCAATAGCGCTCTTCTTCGCCGGACCGCCGCCGACCCGTCATCGTCCGCATGATGCGCGATTCGATGCTTCCACTACAATGCGCGCTTGACGAGCGCACACTGTGATCAAACGATGACCACCGCATCTTTTTCAACCTCCGACCGTGGAAGCAGGCGCAACGCCGCCACCCTCATCACCGGGGCGGGCGGTGAGGTCGGCCACGGATTGATCGCGGCTTTGCACGCAGCCGGTCGGCGCGATCTCGTCGGGATCGACATCCGTGAACTCGACGGACGGCAGCGCGAGCGTTGCCGCGAAACCTTCGTCGGCGATGTTTGCGACACCACGCTGATCGAACGCTTGCAATCGATGTTCGAGATCACGGAGATCCATCAACTGGCGGCGATTCTGAGTACGCGGGCTGAGTTCACACCTGAAGCAGCACACGATGTCAACGTCGGCGGAACGATCAACTTGCTGCGGCTCGCCGCCGATCAGGCGCGATCGCATGGCGATTTGGTGAAGTTCCTCTTTCCAAGTTCCATTGCCGTACATGGCTTTGCGGACACGGAAACGAAGTACGCTGCGGGCGCCGTCACCGAAGATGAACACACCAGGCCGATTACGATGTACGGCTGCAACAAGCTGTACTGCGAGAACCTCGGGCGGTACTACGCCAACCATTACCGCCAACTGGCCAGGGATCGGTTGGATCACACGCTGGACTTTCGCTGCCTGCGGTTCCCCGGTTTGATTAGCGCCGAGACCGTTCCCTCCGGCGGGACCAGCGACTATGGGCCGGAGATGATCCACGCGGCGGCCGAGGGTAAGCCGTACGTGTGCTTTGTTCGTCCCGACACGCGCATTCCGTTCATGACGATGCCGGAGGCGATTGATGCGTTGCTGAAGCTCGCCGCGGCGGATGAGGATCAACTGACCCGCTGCGTGTACAACGTCCGCAGTTTCAGCGCGTCCGCCCAGGAGATCGCCGAGCTGGTGCGCGAGCATTTTCCGGGGGCGAAGATCACGTTCGAGCCGGACCCGCAGCGTCAGCAGATGGTCGATTCCTGGCCGGCGGATGTGGACGACACCGCCGCCCGCAACGATTGGGGATGGTTGCCCAAACATCATCTGCGCAGTGCGTTTGAGGAATACTTGGTGCCCAGTATCAAGGCGAGGTATGCGTGAGCGGAAGGGACGCTTCGCGTTACCCGCTAAACGGTGGATACGATAGTATGGACCTGTTCGATGGAGTTTGTAGATAACGCGGGAATCGATTATGACCATGACGACACGTGTATCCGGATCTGAACTCTTTGATCAACGCACCGATGAAGTGCTCAGGAATCTGGTCGATACCGGCCAATTCAAGACGCTTCAAGTGATCGAAGGGCCGATGGACGCGACGATGAAGCTGCGCGGCTACGGCGAGGTCGCGTGCTTTTGCTCGAATAACTATTTGGGCCTGGCCAATCACCCCGAAGTCAGACAGGCGGGCATCGAAGGGATCGAGAAATACGGCGCGGGCACCGCATCTGTGCGATTCATCTGCGGCACGTTCGAGCCCCACCAGCGACTCGAAAAGACGATCGCGACGTTCCTCGGCGTGGAAGCGGCGTATACGTTCGTCTCTTGCTGGACCGCGACCGAAGCGCTCTTTCCTACGCTCTGCGAGCCGGGCGACATCATTATTTCCGATGAGCTGAATCATGCCTGCATCATCGACTCCATGCGCCTGGCGACCGTCATCAAGAAGGGCGTACATAAAACCGTCTTCAAACATAGCGATATGGATTCACTGCGCGAGGTGTTGGAGAACGCGGTCAACAACGCCGAGGTGACGGGTGTGATGTGGGTTGTCACCGACGGCGTGTTTTCGATGGAGGGTGACATCGCCAAGCTGCCTGAGATTCGCAAATTGTGTGATGAATACGGCGCGATGCTGGCCGTCGATGATTCACACGGCACGGGGGTGATGGGAGAAACCGGACGCGGCACGCACGAGCACCACGGCATGGCCGGCGACGCGATCGACTTCTACACAGGCACGTTGGGTAAGGCGCTGGGCGGGGGGGCGGGGGGATACCTCGCCGGGACGAAGCGCGGCATGGATATGATCGTTCAACGCGCTCGACCCACGTTGTTCACGAACGCGCTGCCGGTAACGGTGGCGTGCTCAGCGAACAAGGCGATCGAGATTCTGATGCGCGAACCGCAACGGGTGCAGAAGCTCCGCGACAATGTTGCCTATGCGCGAAAGGGGATCAGCGAGGTTGGATTTGAAGTCTTGGAATCTCCGACCGCCATCTGCCCGATCATCGTGGGCGATACCGCCAAAGCGATCGCCATGAGCAAACGGTTGCTCGAAATGGGCGTGTACGTGATCGGGTTCGGCTACCCGGTGGTTCCTGAAGGCACGGCAAGACTGCGCGTGCAGCTTTCCGCAGCGCATGAGAAACAGCATTTGGATACACTGATCGAATGTCTCACGAAGCTCAAGGCAGAGATCGGTTAGCAATCAAACCCGTTTAGCCGCGAGCCAAAGGCGAGCGCTTTTGCGAGAGGGCATGACCCGTGATGCGAATTGAAGGTGCGTTGACGTACGCGGATGTCTGTCGGCCGAGCACTACTGCAACACGTTGGGCGTATGAGATTATCTTGGTGCTGACCGGTACTATTCTGTTAGCGCTTTCCGCCAAGGTGCAGATCCCAATGTGGCCGGTGCCGGTAACGGCTCAGACGTTTGCGGTGCTGCTTGTTGGGGCGCTATTCGGAGCAAAGCGCGGGACCGCAACGGTGCTCGTGTACATTTCTGAGGGAGCGCTCGGCTTACCGGTTTTCGCAGGTCCCGTGGCAGGCTTGGCATATATGTCTGGACCGACGGGTGGATATTTGATCGGCTTTATAGCCGCCGCGTGGATTGTCGGTCGTTTAGCTGAAAGAGGCTGGGATAGACGATTTGTTACTACAGTCGCAGCGATGGCGCTGGGAACCGCAGCGATCTTTGTATGTGGGATGGGTCGTTTGGCCGCGTTGGGAGGGCCAATCTACGCAGTTGTTGAAGGATTGGTCCCATTCATCCCAGGAGCGATTGTGAAGATTGTTCTTGCGGCGGCGCTTTTGCCGAGTGGATGGAAAGTGCTCGCGAAGCTGCAAGCAGGGGGTCGGTGACGGGGTGTGTGAATCGTAGACCCGCGGATATGCATCCGCGGCTATGAAGATCGCCCATCTTCTTCCCCCCTCGATGCCTTGATGCCTTGATGCCTTCTTCTACCCGATATTTCGCTTCATGCCGATGAGGGTGAGCAGTTCGAGGCGTGAGGCTTCATTTTTCAAGAAGCAGCCGCGCAGCTTGCTGGTCGTCGTCCACGAGCCGGGCTTCTTCACGCCGCGATAACACATACAAAAGTGCTGGCACTGCAAGATAACGGCCACGCCTTGGGGCCTGAGCACGTCCCAGATGGTATCGGCAATTTGCGCGGTGAGTTTTTCCTGTACCTGCAGCCGCTTGGCAAAAACATCGACGACGCGAGCGATCTTCGACAGACCCACGACCTTGCCGTCGGGGATGTAGGCGACATGCGCTTTGCCCACGAACGGAACCATGTGATGTTCGCAGTGGCTGTACAGCTCGATGTCGCTGATGAGAACGAGTTCGTTATAGCCCTCGACCTCGGAGAACGTATGGGAGAGAAGCTTCCGCGGATCCTCGTGGTATCCGCGGAACTGCTCGGTGAGCGAGGCGATGACGCGCTGCGGCGTGCGCAGCAGACCTTCCCGGTCGGGATCCTCGCCGATGTATTGGAGCAAGCCGCGGATGTGCTCCATCGCCCGTTGGTCGCGCTCGTCCGTAAGGTCGATCCGCGCGATCGAACCATCGCCCAGGGCGGGGAGCGTCTCTTGTTCTACGAAATCATTCATGGGTAATTCCAGAATCCAGCATCGCAGGGAGACCGGCGATCACGCTCACCGGCCGCCGGTCACGACTCTAGGAGGTCAGCGGCGACTCGACCACTTCGCGGGGTTGGCGCGTCCCTACCTACCTCGTCGGGCAGCTCCTTTGAGCCAGCGATCCCACCAGTCCAGAATCTGGTGCAGGCGATGCAATCGAAGATCAGGCGGGCCGGCTCGACTCATCCCGTGAAACGTGCTCCGCGGATAGCGGACGAAGCGGGTGGGGATGTTTCGAGCCGACAAGGCTGAATACACCTGCTCCGCCTGCTCGACGTTGCAACGAAGGTCACCCTCGCTGTGGATGATGAGCGTCGGCGTTTTGACCTTGCCGAAGTACTTGATCGGGCTTTGATCCCACCGCGCTTCGGGGCGGTCCCAGGCGTTGCCCGGCCAGTAGTCATCCGGCCGATCCAGAAAGTCGCTCGTGCCAAACATCGTCACCAGGTTGGAGACGCACCGATCGGTGATAGCGCCGGCGAAGGTGTTGGTGTGCCCGATCGCCCAGTTGGTCATGTACCCGCCGTAGCTTCCGCCCATGATCCCCATGCGTTTGGCATTCACGAACGGCCGATTCTTTATGAATTCGGTTACAGCTTGGATATCCACCCAGTCGGCGCCGCCCCAATCGCCCTTGATCGCGGCGCAATGATCGCGGCCGTACCCTTTGCTCCCGCGCGGGTTGGAGAAGAAGACGACGTAGCCGGCCGCGGCCAGCACTTGGA
>JACZXL010000042.1 GCA_022571635.1 Planctomycetota bacterium | reverse complement strand
TTTGCCCTGCGTCAGATCATCATGGCGGTGGTCTGTTTTGGGCTCGGGCTTTGGGGCCTGTACGACTATGCGATCAAAATCCCCGGCCAGCAGGCTGTCTGGAAAGACTACGAGCTTCAGACCCAGAAAAAGACCGATCTGGAGGACCTGCGAGATGAACGAACACTGACCGAGGCTGAGATCCAGGAGTACGAGGCGACGGTGGCCAAGCTCAACAGTCTCGGCAGCCCCACGAAGCCCGGCAAATGGGATCGCTGGGTCAAGGGACTGGCCTTCGTGCCCTGCCTCCCGTTTACGCCGTATTTCCTGTGGGTCTATGTGCGGACGAAGCGGCGGGTGTACCGGCTGGACGATGACGGCACGCTCCACCTGCCGGAGGGCGTTTGGCCACAGGATCAGATCGCTGACATCGACATGAGCCGGTGGATGGCCAAGTCGATCGCCTACGTCGTAGATAAGCAGGGGACGCGTGTGAAGCTGGACGACTACAAGCACCGGAACCTGCACCTGATCATTGGCGGGATCGCCTCGCGGCTGTATCCGGAGGCTTGGGATGCCGAGGCCAAACAGCTCAAGGCCGACGAACCCGACGGCGACGAGGCGGCGAACGAGTCGGCAGCCATCGACGCGGGAGCCGGCGGGGGAGACGGGGGAGCCGCGGCGGCGGCCGGCCCGGGCAGCGAGCCCTCGGATGTCATTTCATAGGGCCGTCGCCGGCAACGGTGTCAGACCGGCGAAACCTCGCACAAAAACTCGCCTCCCAATAGGCTGATTTCGTGCAATTCCAGCCCCCCGGCCCGGAATAAGGTCATGGTGGAGGGTCTACCATGAACGTTGCCATGCCGATCGCCGAGTCCAGTCACACCCCCGTGCAAACACCGACGCCAACGCCGCGCCTGCGCGAGGAGGGACTCACCGACAGCGATCGCCACTTCGCCATCGCCATGCACATTTCGCCGATCGCGCTGACGCTGCTGGGCGCGGCGCCGCTGGGCCTGATCGCGCCGCTCGTGCTCTGGGCCGTGCGAAAGAAACATAGCGCCTTTGACGATGATCACGGCCGAGAGGTGATCAACTTCGGCATCAGCTTCTTCCTTTGGCACCTGGTCCTGGCCATCACCATCGTCGGAGTGGTTCTGTGGCCGGTGCTATGGATCGTCGGCATCGTGAACAACATCCGCGGTGCAGTCCACGCCGGACGTGGCGAGTATTTCCGTTACCCGATGACGATTCGATTCCTTTCGTAGCCGGTATCGAGCGTACCAGCGCCCTCCAACCTGTATTCGTAGCATCTGCGAACCCCCGCCGGAACCTCCGGGGGGCGATAGCGGTACACTTTGTGCTATGCCGCTGCTGATCGCCCGACAACTTGTGAAGTCCTACTCCGGCCGCCGCGTCGTGGACGAGTTCACCCTCAGCGTCGACCAAGGGGAGATTGTCGGCCTGCTGGGGCGAAACGGGGCCGGCAAGACCACCACTTTCCGCATGGTCATCGGCATGATCACGCCCGAGGCCGGGCAAGTCACCTTTCAGGATCGCGACGTCACGACCGATCCGATGTACAAGCACGCCCTGGCCGGGATGGGGTATCTCAGCCAGGAGCCCAGCGTCTTCCAACGCATGACCGTCGAGCAGAACCTGCTCGCGATCCTGGAGACGCAGCGATTGACCCGGGTCGCACGTCGGCGACGCGCCCAAGAGCTCCTGGCCAAGTTCTCCCTCGAACCCATCGCCAAGCAACGGGCCGACACCTGCTCCGGCGGGGAGCGCCGCCGCCTCGAGATCGCCCGGGCGTTGATCACCCGTCCCAAGCTCATGTTGTTGGACGAGCCCTTCGCCGCCGTCGACCCACACACCGTCGAGGACCTTCAGCAGGAGGTGCGCACACTCGCCCGTGACGGCATCGCCATGCTCGTCACCGACCACAACGTGCAGCAGACGCTGCGCATTTGTGACCGGGCCTACATCATCCACGAAGGCAAGAACCTGCGCGAAGGCACGCCGCGCGAGATCATCAACGATGAGCTGGTGCGAAAGACGTATCTCGCCTCGACATTCAAGGGCGACGAGTTCGACGAACAACACCCGCCGCCGCAAGTAACCCGCTCAACCGCGCCGTGAAGTTGAGCCGCCGCGGCGGACCGGCCCGATCCACCTCCAAACACAATAGACCGCTCTTCCCGAAAGCCCAGGGATTCCATCCCTGGGATTCTTCTCCCAAGCCTCAAGCCTCAAGCCCCAAACCTCATCCCTCAAGCCTTCTTCTCACGGACAAGCTCCAAAGTGCCTCGCCACCGCTGCCACGTCCCTGCCGTTGACAACACCATCACCGTTGACATCCCACGGGCAATTGTCGGGATCGTCGCACACTCCCAAGTTGTGAACCACCTCAACAAGATCGTGGCGGTCAACGACGCCATCACCGTTGACGTCCCACGGGCAGTTCATCACCTGGAACTCGTAGGCGCCCATGTCCACGATCGGCGGGTCCCCGAAGCCTGTGTCGTCGGTATCCGGATCGTCAACAAACCGCGGGTTGCCGTCGAGGTCGGTGTCAATTCCCTTCGGCACGGCGGTGTTGTCAGCTGCGTCAATACAGGGTGAACCGGGCATCAGTCGCAAGTCGCCAATTCCGGGGGCGACGAACAGCGGATCGGTGTTAATGTTGCCCTCGCCAGGCCAGCCGCCTTGCACATCGGTGTAGCTCACCGTCGTCACGGCCCCAGCCACGTCGATGATCTCGTTCGGGGTGTCGCCCCACAGAATGCAGTTCAGCACCGTCGGGTTGCTTTGACCACCGAACTCATTGCTGCTGTACATCCCGCCGCCGTCGAAGTTTGCCGTGTTCCCGCTGAACGTGCAGTTGGTCACCGTCGGGCTGCTAACAATGTTGTACATCCCGCCGCCGTCGCCGTCGGCTGAGTTCCCGCTGAACGCGCAGTTGGCCACCGTTGGGCTGCTAACAATGTTGTACATCCCGCCGCCGTCGAGACCGGCAGTGTTGCCGCTGAAGGTGCAGTTGGTCACCGTCGGAAGGGTGCCTACTGAGTTGTACATCCCGCCGCCGTAGAAGGCGGCGGAGTTGCCGGTGAATGTACAGTTGGTCACCGTCGAAGGCTGGTGCCTGTTGAGTTGAACATCCCGCCGCCGTTGAAGGCGGTGTTCCCACTGAACGTGCAGTTGGTCACCGTAGGACTGCCGCCGCTGCCGTTGCGCATCCCGCCGCCGGCACCGCTGCCGGCCGAGTTCCCGCTGAACGTGCAGTCGATCACCGTCGGGCTGCTCTGGAAGTTGAGCATCCCGCCGCCGGTGTTGGCCAAGTTCCCGCTGAACGTGCAGTTGGTCACCATCGGGCTGCTATTGATGTTGTACATCCCGCCGCCGGCGGTTACGCCCGTGTTGCCGCTGAAGGTGCAGTTGGTCACCGTGGGGCTGGTACCCACGTTGTACATCCCGCCGCCACATGTGAACCCGTTGCCAGGATCGGTCCCGCGCCGCCAGTCAGGGTGAATCCGTCCAGCACCGTATCCGCCCGCTCGCCGCTGTCGCAGGTGACGACGCTGCCCGCTCCCTGAGCGTCGATGATCGTCACGTCAGGGCCGTCAGTGCTGTACACTCTGATGGCCTTGCCGAGGAAGTTGATCGTCTCCTTGTAGGTGCCCGGATGGACCTCCACCTCGTCACCATCCACAGCCGCATCGATGGCCTCCTGAATGGTCGGGAAGTCGCCGGGAACGTGAAGTATGTCGGCCGCTGCCGTCGTTACGAATGCGACCGCTAACGACACGGCCACTACGACCAGCTCTTTCGTCTTCCTTGATCTCAAGGACATCGTTCAACCTCCTCAGTGCAAGAGGCCGCACAGTGTTGCCTAACGGCATCCCGATGGACTCGGGATGGCCGCCCCCGGAGTCAGGCGCCCCCGTGCAGCCGGACAGAGCAATTCCCACCCTCACACTCCCCGAATTGTCCTCTCTTGTGTTCTCCTGTCAATACCCGAGGTGTGATTCCATCAAGGGAAGGCTGCTTGGGGGCTTGGGCTGGGTGCCACCGACAGCGAGTCCCGGCCTACCGGGACGAGTCGTCGGTGTGAAAGCAAGAGCGTCGCGCGATCGGCACGCACGACTCGTCCGTCCCGGCCGCCGGGACTCCCTCGCTGTGCGTGGCACCCGTGTCCCCCGAATGCCAAGTGCCTTCTCTTCCTACGGCGGAGTTAGGACCATTCCCAGCGAGCCGGGTTGTGTCAACCCGGTTCGCCCCCGCACACGATTCACCGCCCGTTCCGCACCGCCAACCCATCACTCACGTGAACCGGGGCGACACGCCCCGGCTCGCGCCCTACTCCGATCCGTGTCCATCTGTGGTTCCTTCCTTCCGTGTTTCAATCCTCTCCGCCTCCTCTGCGGCTCTGCGGTGAATCCTATCAACCGCTACGCTGGCGCGCCCAGACAAGGCGCTGACTCACTGAGGTCCGCTCGGAATCTTCACAAAAAATATCCCGCTTGGTGAGCCGTCAGGCCGCATTTGACGGACCGAATTACCGAACGTACCTCCCCGGCGCGCGCTGATGCCGCCGCGCTACCCTCTATGAAAGGAGCTGTTGTTCCATGCGGACATCGTCGATGTTGACACGCCAAATTTCCTTCGGGGCGCGGCGTCTCTGGCGCGCGCAAGCTAATCCCTATGCCGCTCAGAATCTTGCGCGCGCCGGGACGACCGACCCTCATTTGCGTGCGCCAATCAACGATCGGCCGGATTGTCGTTCTTGTACTTCCGGGTGGGCGCGGCGTCTGTGGCGCGCGCAAACTAATCCCTATGTCGCTCAGAATCTCGTGCGCGCCACAATGACCGCCCCCCTCAAGCCTCAGGCCTCAAGCCGTCCTCAGCGCCCACTTTATCGGACAATCGACGGCCTTGGACGTATGCTAAGGATGGCCTGGCAAATGCACATAAACTCTGGCCCTGCAACGAATAAGATCGCGTTGACGCCCGTAGGTACTGGCCGATATGATGCTGACGCGCGACCACCACGCCCGCGTTTGACCTTCTGCCCCGGTCGAGCCGATACGGCAAGCGACTGGCAACGTGATGCACGGCCATGGCGCTATGCTGAACGAAGACCACGGTAGTCTGTGCGTTGCCCAAGACCATGAGGAGTCACGAGCGTGACCACGTCACGGCATCCAAGATCGATCGCCGTCCCGGATGATCTCAAACCACCCGCCGCCCATGATGTGCGTGATGTGCAAGATGCGCGGATCGCCCGGTTCTCTATCCTCGCCGCGTGTGGGTTGTTGTTTCTCTCTGCCCTCCCAGACGCGATGGTGGTGCCGGTCCTTCGGGAATTGCTCGTCGAGCGCTATGACGTAAGCGTGGGGGCAGCGCATGCCTTTATGAGCGTGAACCTGATGGGGGCGCTGGCGGGCATCGGCCTGGCCGGCTTCATTCGGCGTCGATGCAATCTCGTCAACTCGATCACGATCGCGGCGCTAGCCAACGCCTCGCTCCTGGCGATGATGGCGGTGCCGATCGGTTTTGTGCCCACCTTGGTGCTGCGGTGTATCGAAGGCGCGGCCGACTTGACGGTTTACGCGGTGTTGTTTGCGTTTATTGCGCAGGCGGGGTCGCCATCGACGCGAGGCCGGCGCATGGGGGCGGCGGCGACGGCAATGATGCTGGGCATCGCCAGCGGTCTCGGCCTGGGCGGGATCATCGGCGCCCAAACCGCGGTGCTGTGCTTGTGGGCGGGAGCGCTGGCCTGTGTGATCGTCGCCGCGGCGGCCGGACTGACGCTCCGACCCAATCGTGTGCAAGGAGCCCAATGCGGTTCCCGAAGCTCCACTGCTGAGCGCGAAGTCGATTCCCGTCCGATCTGGCGGCCGCTGGCGATGATGTTCAGTGATCGTTTCGTCGCGGCGCTGTTGGTCACGACCGTGCCGTTGTATCTCGCATCAGTGACCGACATGAGTCCGGCGGCAATCGGGGGGCTCGTAGGACTGGCGATGTTGATGACCGCGCTGGGAACCTGGCCGGCGGGACGCCTCGCCGACCGCGTGGGGCCGCTGCGCCTGCGGTTGATCGCAGGGTGCATCTACGCGCCGGGCGTGGCCCTGATCCCCCTGGCGGTCTCGGGGAATCTGGCGATCACGATCATCGATTTCGTGCTGATCGGGTTGGCGGGAGCGGCGCTTTTCGCCTCGTCGCTGGTGGCGGTCTGCGACAGCGGGCGCGGCGCCGCCGGGATGGGCGCGTATCACGCAGCCGGCAATGCGGGATTTCTCGTAGGACCGCTCGCCGCCGGCGCGACACTGAGCCTGCTGGGCGGGACCGAGCCGGGCGCGTCGGTGTATTTGTTCGTGTTCGGCGCCTTCGCACTGATTCACGGCGCGGTCACGGTTACCACGGTGTTCGTCGCAGGGTATCGCAGCGAGGCGCAGGTCGAAGGACAGTCCGCAGCAACGGCGCCGGACCTCGCGGCCTAGTCCAATCGCCGCGGCGCCCCCAGCTGGATCACGTCCGAAAACGATGATCTCTTGCGGCAAATAGAGTCGTCTCGGTATTGACCCGGCCCAATGTGCCAGTCATGCTTGGTTGCATGCGAAACGCTTGTCCTACCTCCATCGCGCTGCTCTGGGCATTGTTGCTCTGTTTTTGGAGCGTCGGCTGTTCGAGCCGCAGTTACTTTGGCCACCATCAAGCGAGCGGAATAGCCCCAAAGCCGGCTTTATTCGAATCAACTGAGGGACCGAGGTCACTTCCTATATTCCGTGCAGATACCGGAGCCGCGATCAACTGGCAGGGTTTTCTCGAGGCGATCGAGTGGGCCGACGTCGTGATCCTTGGAGAACAGCACGACGATGTCGTGGCGCATGCGGTGCAGTTGGCGGTGGTGGAAGATGCAATGAGGCGGTATCCCGGCACGGCGTTGTCCATGGAGATGCTCGACCGCGAAGAGCAGGCGCTGGTCGATGACTATTTAGCTGACTTCATCAACCGAGATATGTTCCTGGAGCAAACGGCGTCGACGAAGTGGCTTCGCATCGCGCGCGACTACCTCGACGACGAGATCGATCGCGAGACGTTCCAGAAGCGGATTCTTCGGATCGGTTGGCCGGATTGGGAGAACAACTACCAGCCGATCATCGACGCCGCCAAAGCCGCCGGTTCACCGGTCGTCGCCGCCAACACGCCGTGGTTGCGGTACATGAGTGTGGCCAATCGAGAAGGGTACGACCGTTTGCGTTCATTGACGGATGCGCAAAAGCGATTGTTTGCACGTCCCAAACGGCAATCGTACAAGGACTACCGTGAGCGCTTCTGGCAAGTGATGGTTGGGCGAGCTGAGGGTGAACCGCCTGAACCACCTGAAGAAGGCGCTGAGGAGGATGCCGAATCCCTGCATATGCAGATGACGGATGAGCAAGTGCGCAGCGCCTTTCGCGGGCAATTGATGATGGACGCGACGATGGCGGACTCGATCGCTCGCGCCTTGCGCGACGGCGCTGCCAAGGTTGTACATCTTGTGGGGCAGTTTCACAGCGACTTTACCGGCGGCACCGTACAAGAGCTTCGCCGTCGCAAGAGAGGCGTGAAGATTCTGACCGTGAGTATGCAACGAGCCGACGCCGTGGCCTTGCGCGAGCAAGACCGCGGTCGGGCCGATATCGTGATCTATACTGGCGAGCCGGATGAGCCTGAGGACGAAGAAGCAGAAGTCGCCGCGCCTGCGCCAACAACTCAACCAACGACCCAACCGACCACTCAGCCAACGAGTCAGCCCACCACACGACCAACTTCACAACCAACAACGCGACCGACGACTCGGCCGGCAACGACGCGCCCAACTACACGCCCGACCACGAAGCCCGACGACGATTCGTTCTGACGCAACGCATCGGCAGCCCGCAACGAGATGTGGGCTGAGGTTTACGACCTAACGGTGCTATTGATCGTTGCCGTCACGGTCGGCATGTCCCGTTGCGCGACGAAGTCGATCGTGGATCGCGGCCCACGGTCCGTGCGTTTCTGGGGGCTGTTCGATGATGATCCGCGACACGCCGGTCGCATCGGCTGTGCGCAGCGCATCATACAAACGTGCGGCGTACGGTTCGGCGGATCGGGGCATGGGGACGGGGACATGCGGCGGCTTTACGCTTGCCGGCTCGAAGCACAAGACGGCCGCAGGCGCGCCGCCGGCCAGACGTTGCGCGAGTTGGGTCGTCTCGACAAGCTCGGCCGGGGTGCGCGGCGCGTAATGCAAAAGCGACGTCCCGGGGCTCGCCAACTGCGTCGTCACGAGCGGTGCGTCCACTTCACCAAGGACCTCACGCAGCCGCTCGACCGTGATCGCCCCGGGCCGCAGCACGCGCGGGGTCGGACCGGTCAGTTCCAGCACCGTGGACTCGATACCGATCTCACACGCGCCGCCGTCCAGTACCAGTAGCTCGTCCGCCTCGGGAAAGTCGGCGACGACATGCCCAGCGGTGGTTGGCGACACCCGCCCGGAGCGATTGGCCGAAGGCGCGGAGATGGATCGGCCGAACATTTGCAACAGCGCTCTGGCCACAACATGTCGAGGCGCGCGGACGGCGATCGTGTCCAACCCCGCCGTCGCCGACGGTCCAACGGTCCGGCCACGGGCAACGACGAGCGTCAACGGCCCCGGCCAGAACTGTTCGGATAACACAGCGCATCGATCGTCCCACGTTGCGACGATTCGCCGAGCTTGTACATCGTCGAGCACGTGCGCGATCAGCGGGTTGTCCGCGGGCCGGCCCTTGAGCGCGTAGATCAACTCGATCGCTTTTGCGTTCGTCGTGTCAGCGCCGAGTCCATACACGGTTTCAGTCGGGAATACGACCAGCTGCCCGCGCTCCAACAACCGCGACGCCTCGGCGATCGCATCGGGGGTCGGCTCAACCAGGCGGGGCATGATCGAATCCGCCAGGCGATCCGTCATCGGCAATCTCAAGCTCGATGTGATTCATCGCCAAGCTCACGCCCATCGCTCGGTACAGCGCCGCCACGGATTTACTGTACTGGACCAGCGAGCGGACCTCTTCCTGCTGCGCGACGGCGAGCGTTTCCTGACGCTGGAACTTCAGGTTCAATCGCTCGGGGGTCAGCCCTCTCAGATCTTCTTGAACCAGGAAGGTCCGCAGGTTCTCCGCCTGGGCAACACGGAAGGAGCGCGTGGCCTGGATGAGCTCATAGTTCGTGATGACGTCTCTCAGCGACGATTTCACTTGCACCACGACGTTCTGGACCGCCTGCCGGTAGCCGATCATTGCCGCGGAACGCTGGAGCCTGGCCTTTCGATACTCTGCCTCAGCGGCGCGGTTGCCCAACGGCAACTCGAACACAAACCCCAGGATGTAGTCGATGAAGTTGCCCTCGAACAGATTGTCGTACGCATCGCCGGGCTCTTGATCGAGTCCGAAGTAGGCCATCTGCGCCGAAAGGTTCAGCAGAGGCAACCGCGCGTTGTCGGCGAGGTGCTGACGGATCTCGGCGTCGTTGATGCCGAGCGCGGCCAGCGGTATCTCCGGCCGATTGCCCACGGCCGTGATGATCGTCTCGCGCAGGTTGTACCGGATCGGGGTCTGGACCATCTGATCCACGGGCAGCAGCAGCGCTTCGGACCCAACGGTCAACTGCGCGTCGTTGACGAGGACTTTCAGCGCATCAGAGGCCCCTCGAATCGCCCGCCGAGCTTTGATCACATTGGCTTTGCGCTGCTCTACGCGAGCGACGGCGTCGGATTCCTCTGCGGGCGTGACGTCAAAGTCCCGTCTCCGCGCCAGCACATCGCGCACTTCAACGCCGACCTCCAGCAGCCACTGTTGGATCGCCAGGTCCTGCCACGCGAGCACGAGGTCCCAATACGCGCTCTCGACGTCCACAACAAGTTGCAGTAACTCGGTGCGAAGCTCGTGGATTGCGCGCTGCTCGGCGTTTTGCGCAAGACGAATCGTGCTCGTGTTCACCTTCGAGCCGAACCCGCGCAACAACGGCTGGGTGAACCCGAGCCTGATAGCGCCGGTGTAGGCTGGATCAGGCGACAGTGCGATCCCCGGCGAAAGATTGCGGAACCGCGTCAGGTCTGTGGAGATTGACGCCTCGGCGCCGCTCGTGAAACGCTTGCGGACGCCGGTCTCGAAGCGGAAGCGCTCGCTGGCCGAGAACGGCGTCCCGAGCCGTATCCCGCGAAGTATGGGCACGGTGGTCGGCTCGTCGGTCTTGGTCAGATCGACGTTGCTCACAAACAGCGCATCGAAGACGGCTTGGGCGGCAATGACGTCCGCTTCGTTGATCGCCGGCTGTAACCGTGCGAACTGGATGGCCAGGTTGTTGCGGACCGCGGTGGTGACGGCCCCTTGGAGGCTGATCGTCACATCGGTCTGCTCGGCCCCGGTCAGGTCCCGACCGAGGTCCAGCTGGGGTCGATCAAACGGCAGGCGAGGGCCCAGGGCCGCCAGCTCGTCGAGACGATCGGCCAGCGCCTCCTCGACCTGCGGGGCCGGCTGGGTGGGTTCGAGTCGGGTCTGATCGTCCGGCAGCGAGTCCAATTCCCTGGCAATCGCCTGCTCGACGCGTTGCATCAGCAGGAGGTCGCTGTCGCGGTTTTCCAGGGGTGAGGCGCAACCCACCAGCGTCGCCGAAACCAAGTAAACAAGAGAGGTTGGGGCTCGTCGATGACGCATGGGCGGGCAGCCTATCACCAAAGTCTGGTGAAGCAAAAAAGTCGCCGAAGCGGGCCCGATCGCCGCTGGAACCCTTGGGGCGGGATTTGCCCAATGCCCCGCCACGATGTAGCCTCGCGGCGCAATACAAGGAGGTTTGCCATGCTCGCAATGATGCGTCGTCTCGTGATCGTTCTGGTTGCCGTCGGATTCGCCCTGGGCCTGTCAAGAACGGCCGCCGCCCAAACATCTCAAAAGTTCCCATACCTCGCCGCGGTGACCGCCGAGCAGACATCGGTCAGAGCCGGCGCTGACAGCCGGTACTACCCCTTCGGCTCGGTGGGCAAGAACGACTTGGTTCAGGTCGTCGCGCAGAAAGCCGGTTGGGCGCGCGTCCGCGCCGTCGGACCCGCCTTCGAAGGTTTCTTCGGCTATCTGAAGTTGCCGAAAACGGAAGCCGCACGGTTCCGGCTCGATCGCGAGGGAACCGAAGGCCTCACGCTCGGATCAACGAGTATCTTCGCGCCCAATCTCGATGAGAAGGCCGAGCCCGGCCGCAGTTGGAAACCGATCGCGAAACTTCCCGCCGAGACCACGTTGACGGTCCTCGAGACCTACACGGGCGATCTGCATGTGGTGTACAAGGTGGAGCTTCCCGCGTCGGCTGAAGGTTGGATCAACATGTCGCATCTGCGCCGGGCATCGCTGGAGCAGATCGCCGCGTGGGAAAACGCGATGAACGGGATCAAGCCGACGCCGGCCCCGCAGCCGGAGGCGGTCGCGGCCCAAACGCCGGCGCCCGAGCCGACCACGACTCAGCCGCCTCAACCGACCGAGGTCATAGCAACCGTGCCCGTCACGACCGAGGACACGGATCGAGTGACCGTGGCCGCCGAGCCACCGACCGACGTGACGCCAAAGCCGACCACGCCGACTCCGACGCTGCTCGATGAACCGAACCAGGTGCTTGCGCGCGACCTTGGTCCTTTCGCCCCGATCAGCCAGGCAAGGAACGACGAGAAGGACGCACCGATCGCGGAGCAGACACAGCCCGCACCGACGCCGACGGACGAGTCGAGCGCGCCGATCGAGATTGACATCAGCGACCTGACGCTGGAGGACCTGGAAGGGGCGTACGCTCGTCTGCTGCGGGAGCCGCTGGAGACGGCGGAGGTCGTCCCGTTGCGGCGACTCTACGTCGCGTTCGCGCGGGAACATTCGGGCAGCGCCATCGTGGCGAACCACCTCGGCACCCGCGTGGAACAGCTTCAGATCTGGGGCGAGCTCCAGCAGAAGGTGGTCGAGCTGAACCAGCTGCGGGATCGGGCCAAAGCCACCCGGCAGGAGGTCGACGCTGTCGCGGCGGCACTAGAACGCAGTGGGGACTACGTGGCCGTGGGCCGACTCGATGCCTCGACCATCTATGACGGCAAGCGCCTGCCCAAGCTGTTCCGCCTGCGCGACCCGAGCACCGGCCGGACCGTCGGGTACCTGCGACCCAGCCGCCAGGTGAAGCTTCCGGAAATGCTTGGCCATCTCATCGGGATCGTGGGCGAGAAGTCCTACGACGGCGGGCTTCGGCTGAACGTGCTGACGCCGCGCCGCATCGACATGCTGGGACCGCGCTGAGCGGGCTGAGGCCTATACTCACCACCGCTCGGGGCGTTAGCTCAATTTGGGAGAGCGCTGCCTTTGCAAGGCAGAGGTTACCGGTTCGAGCCCGGTACGCTCCACTACCCCAGGGGGCCTCGCGGCGGGGCGTCAAGACAAGCCTCTTTCATCGCATCGGGCGTCGGGCGACCTGAGAACTACAAGGACGCAACGAGCCTGGGCCCGGCCATATCGGACCCCGGCGGCCAGAATGAGCGGCGCCAACCGCCGCCCAGCCTTTGGCGGACCGGCGCAATCGGCGCGATCGGCGCGATCGGCGCGGCCGATCTCATCACGCCGCAGACCGTTCAAACGCCGCCCCATTCCGCTCGATACCAAGCGATATGCAGGAGACCGCCACATCCTCGGACCACAGCCGCGACGTGCCCGACGATCGCCGCTCGCATATCCGGGTGCCCCAGAGTGAGCTGCACTGTAGCTTGGGCCCGGTGTTGGATATCACATCGGCGGGAATGCGGGTGATGTGCCGGCGGATACCAAAGGACGAGGTCAAGTTCGACCTGAATACGACGGTGGACCCCCTGCCGGTGCGGGCGAAAGTCGTCTGGGCCAAGCGGTTGGGATTCCGCAAGCACGAAGTTGGTCTGCACTTTATCCAACCGAGCCCGGAGCTCGGCAATCTCATCCGCTGCTGCTCCACACTCGACGGCAAGGTGTGCTTGAATCCAGCGTAATGAAGCCGAGCATTCTGTGACAAGGTGAATTCGCGTGAACTTGCGCCACAAGCATCCTCAGGACAACACAGAATCAGATTCGTCGCCGAACGACCACGACGACCGGCGGATGTTCTTCGAGCCGCTACGGGGCATGAAGCGCGAGACGAACCTTAGCGACCGCCGAACACCCGCCCGGCTTCCGCAGGAGGACTTGGTCAGTGATCTGGGTCCCATCCTGGACCTGTCGATCGGCGGCATGCGCGTGTTGTGCAAGCGTCGCCTCGAAGGCTCGCTGAAGATTCGGCTCTGGGCATTCCAGTTCTACATGAACCTCGATGGGCAGGTCGTCTGGACCAAACACCTCGGCTTTCGCCGGCACGAGATCGGCGTGCAGTTCCTCAACATTGATGACGACACCGCGAAGATCCTGAGCCGGATCTCCGCCATTCACCGCATGCGCCGAGCCATCTGAGACCCGATCCGGTCTCACCGCCGAACACTGATCGAATACTTCCTCGGCGCGCTCCAGCAAAGCGTCGCGAAGCCGGCGACGAGCGCCATGCCGCGCTGCTGTCATCGGATTGATCTGCGCATCAACAGAATCATCGGTTCAGCGAATCGTAGGCTTCATGCGATCCGACGTACGGCGGATCAACCGGGCGGTGGCGATGACATTCCCATGAGAAAAGCCCACGGGTGAAACTCGTGGGCGCTGGTTCGAGTTGGTTCTCCGCGACCGGCTCGCCGAACCGATCAATCAATTCGATCGATCGGCCAAGGATCAGCCTCGTCGGATTCTTCGATGAAGGCTTCATCTTCAAGGGCAAACTGGCTGTTGGGGAACTCCGGATCGGGGGCGACGACGAGCTCTTGTACGAACTCCTTGTCATCAACCGTCAGCACGACCCGGTAGGTCCCGGGCGCGACGGCGGGGCCTCGTCGTCCGCCAAACCGTCGTCCGCCGCTGCCGAATCCGCCACGTCCACGTTGCCCGCCAGCTCGTCGCTGCGGGGCAGGTCGGCGCAGGTCCCAGCCGACGTGATGTAGACCGGCGTCGCCGGATGCCTCCAATTCCCGAATCGTCTTGCCCGCCGCATCGGTGATCTTCAGTGAGACGTCGCGCGCCCGGCCATTGAGTGAATAGAAAAGTTGCGCGCCTGCGGATGGATTCTGCCCGGTGAACCGGCGAGCCGTGCCGGCGCCCCCGCCCGGTTGGCTGCGCCAAAGGATCGCGGTGTTGGGCTTGTACAGCTGCGCGTCGGCCTTGACCGTCTCGGCGCTCATCTGCCGTAGCGCCGTTACATCGAGCACCCACAGGCTTCGCCCGTGGGTCGCGGCGACAATCTCCCGGGCCGTGGGGTGGATCGCAATCTCATGCACAGCGACCGTCGGCAGATTGTTGTTGAGCTTCGTCCAGGTCTCGCCGCGATCGATCGAAACCCACACCCCGAACTCGCACCCGAGATACAGCACGTTCGCGTTCTCGATGTCTTCGCGAATCACACGGGTTGATCCGACTGACGTGGAAAGGTTGGCGCGGAGCGATCGCCACGTCTTGCCGTGATTCTCGGTCACGAAGACATACGGCTCATCATCGTCGAACCGGTGGCCGTCCAACGTGACGTACGCACGGCCGGCTTCGTAGCGCGAGGCCTCGATCGAACTGACCCAGCGCGGGCCGGGGATCAGCTCGTTGAATGGTTTCCAATCGTACTGATCATCGGATGCTTCGTCGTCCTGTTCATCGGCCGCATCGCCGGGCGTTTGGGAAACACGCTGGGCGTCGAACTCGGCGGTGAACATGCCTCCGCCGCCGACTAGTTCGCCCGTCATCTGCGAGCCGGTGATCGTCGCCTCGTAATCGACAGCCCCGAAGTCGCGCTCGATCGTGAAACGAATCTTGTTGGTCTGCGGATTGAATCGACCGTCGGTGACGTCGCCCTCGCCGAAGTTCGATTCCATGGTGCCCGTGACGGTTTTTCCGTCAGCCGCCAATCGGAGCGAGAGGGTGAACTCGGCGGAGAACTGCTCGGTTGCGAAACTCGCCTCCCAGGTGCCGGTGACAGGATCGTCTACGACCGCTGTTTGCTCGGGGGTAGCTTCCGCATCGACGGTTTCAACTGTAGCTTCCTGCTGCGCGTGCGCTTCAGTCTCCTTTGCAGCGTCTTGCTTCGTATCGGCCTCTACGTCCTGCGCTTCATCCTGGGATTCGGTCTTCTTCTCGTCCTGGGCCTCCGTGCTCTTTTCGTCTTGCGATTCGGATTCTGACTGCGTGTCCGACTCATCCTGGGGATCGTCAGGTGACGGATTCAGCCCGTTGCCATTGGTATGGGTAAGGCCGTTGGTGTCGCCGTTGGAAGTCGGCGGCGGATCATCGTTGGAATGCTGCGGTGGCGGACCACTGCGCTGTCCACCGCGATTGCGACCCATCGCCTGAAGTTCCTTCTCGTCCAGCACGCCGTCCCCGTTCGTGTCCAATCGATCAAAGAACTGAGCCATGCGGTCGGGCGCTTCGGAGCGCTGAATCTTTCCGTCTTTATTGGCATCCAGGCGTTCGAGCATGTCCCCCATCCCCCGACCTCCTCGACCACCGCGCCCCGCGCCCCCGGCCCCAGCCCCGGCCCCCCCGCCTCGGCGCTGCGGGTTGCCGGCAAACGATCGGTCATCGTGGCCTCGATCTACCGCTACAACGGTAGTTTGATCCTCGGATTCGCCTTCATCACCATCAGGCTTTGGAACCAGCGGCGTCCACTCGTGCCCGCCGTTGGTCGTCACCCACAGCGCGCCATCGGTCGTGCCCACGTACAACACATCCGAATCGACCGGCGACTCGGCCAGCGCCGTAGCCGCGCCCTTGTCCGTCAGCGAAATCTCGGGCGAGATCACCTTGAGACTGTCGCCGCGATCGAGCGAACGGAAGACGTAGTTTCCCGCGTTGTAATAGATGCGGGGGTTGTGATTGGAGAGAATGAAAGGCGACTTCCAATTGAAGCGATATCGTGTGCCGCGCGGGGCCCGGGCCCGGGCGGATCCACGCTCGCCCGTCGCCAGATTCCGCCGCCCGAATCCGCCGTTTTGACTTTCGTAGTACACCCAATCAGGATCGTCGCGATCCACGGCGCAGACGAAACCGTCGCCGCCGCCGACTCTGAACCAATCCTCGTTGATGGGGCCTCGGCCGTTACGAACGCGGCTGGGGCCACCCCAGCTTCCGTTGTCCTGGAGCCCGCCGTAGACCTTGTAGTTGCGGCGGGAATCCACGGTCACGTGGTAGAACTGCCCGATCGCGAAGTGATTGAGGTGATCCCAGTTCTCCATGCGATCACAGGTGAGGAACAAGCCGCCGTCGTTTCCGAGCACCATGTGGCGGCCATCGTTGGGATCGATCCACAGTGCATGGTGATCGACGTGGATTCTGTTGCTGCCGCCGTCGGCGGTGAAGGTCTCGCCGCCGTCTTTGGATCGATACAGCGAGATGCCGAGGACGTAGAGGTGATTGTTGTCGCTGGGATCAACACGAATCTCGCTGAAGTACATGGGGCGAGGGTTGACGGAGTTGATGCGCGTCCACGTCTCGCCGCCGTCGGCTGATTTGTACACGCCGCCGTAGTCGGTGCCGTCCGGACCTTGCTGATCCTGCATGTTCTCGCGCTGGCCGCCGAGTCCCGAGCCGAACGGGCTGCGCTGCCGGCGTCGTCGTTGTTGAGGACGGGCCTCCTCGGTTTCTGCGTCCTCCTCGGCACCGGGGCGCATCGCAAAGGTAACCTCGACGTTCACACTCTTGCGCTCGCGCGAAATTTCCATCTTGACCGTATCGCCTGCCAGGCGTCTGCGCATTTCCTTCAACAGATCGTTGTACGAATGGATCGTTGTGTCCTCGACGGAGATGACAATGTCACCAACCTTCAGCTCCGCTTCCTCAGCGGGGCTGTCTTCGGTGACTTCGGTGATGCGAGCGCCGACGTCGGCGTCTTCACCGCGCACGCCGAAGTAAGCTGCGTTCTCCGGCTCCGTTCCGATCTTCTCGCTCTCCACTACCGCATAGACGACATTCGGATCCTTGCGATAGTAGTCCAGGCCGATGCGCCCGAGCTTCGCGTTGGGAAGACCATTGGTGACCTTCGCGAAGGTCAGCCCGCCGTCGGTGGTCTTGTAGATTCCGCCGCCGTCGCCCCACTTCACGATCGGAGAGTTGGCGTCGGTGGCGTCGCGCCGCCGCTCATACGTCGCCACCAGCAGGGTATAAGGATCAGTGGGGTGCATCTGCACGTCGATGACGCCGGTG
>JACZXL010000274.1 GCA_022571635.1 Planctomycetota bacterium | reverse complement strand
CGGGCGGGCCAAGAGTTTTGCCAAGGAACTTGGTTTGCCGGTGCGATGCACGATCAGCACCCCCGCCCCCGGAATTAGATCGGACGGCGTGCGCGTGAGTGTGCTTGAGACGAGTCATGGCTTGCACAAGATGCGGGCGAAGCTGCGCGTGTCCGCGAGCGGCGAGGCGCGACCCGGCAAGCACACACGGCATGTCGAGTTCACGATCGACGGCGAAGGCGACTGGCCGCGGGCGACGATCGTGGTGAAGGTGAGGAAGTGAGGGGGAGTGGCATCGTGGGATCATGGCATCGAGGCATCAAGGCATTGAGGGATCGAGGCATCGAGGGGATAAGAAGAAAAGAGATCAGCGACCCTGTGGGAGCGATCGCTGATCTTGGGAGGGGGTATCGAAGTAAAGTGGCGAACGTTGGGAACGTCTAGTCGTTCAAGAAGAGGTAGTCGCCGCCGTCCGCTTGTCCGTGGCAGGCGATGCACCCGCGGGGCATTCCTTTGGCGACACGACCGGCCAGGAGCATGTCCTTGGGGTTCTTGAGGACTTGGCCGGCCTTGTCGTACTTGACCCAGTACCAGTTGTCGTTGTCGTCGTCGTAGCCTTGTTCGCGCTGGAGCATGATGGTGACGGCGGCGAGCCACTGATCCGGGTTTTCGTCAACGGCTTCCTTGGTGACGCCGCGGCCGCCGTAGTTGTCCTTGATGATGATGGGATAATGCTTGCCGTCCACCGTGACCCAAGTGGAGAAGAGCCGCAGCCACTTTCCGTGGGGGCTGGTGCCTTTGTAGACCTCGGAGGTGAGCTTCCAGTCCTGATAGCCGTCCATGGCCGTCCAGAGCTTCTTGGCGAAGGCGACGTCCTTAGCCCCGCCGAAGTTGGGAGGCGATTCCTGCGGCTCGGCCGGGTCGGCTCGAAGGGTCAGAGCCAACAGCGGCACCGCGAGCATCGTGGTCACGAGCGCAATGGCGAATCTCTTTTTCATGGTCGGATCTCCTTGAAACAAACAACTCCTGGAGGGTGAGCAAATATTCGACGATCGCGGCCAGTTCATCGTCGGTCCCCTCGAACGAGGGCATTTCGGTGTCGCTCTTGAAGCGGCGGGGGTTGCGAATCCACCGGGGCAAGTAATCGGGGCGCAGGCGGCCGGCCACGTGGGAAAGGTCGGCCCCCTGGGTGCCGCCCCGGCCGACGACAGTGTGGCACTGAACGCATTCCATAGCAAACGCCTATTCCCACATCACTGTCCCCGGTGGTGGATGGGGGCAGTGGTGCGATAGGTCCGATCGCTGGCGGTGCGGCGTCCGGCGGCCTGGCGGTTGGACTCGAAGGCTCACACTGCGAGCTACAATGACCGCCCAGCGACATGAACGACGAAGCACGGATCAATCAGAGGATCGACGGAAGCCTGGCGGCGATCGGTTCGCTGCGTGATCAGATCGGGCAAATCACGGAAATCACCGCTGAGGTGTACGACTGCCTGCATTCCGGCGGCACGCTTTACACCGCGGGCAACGGGGGCTCGGCGGCGCAGGCGCTTCACCTGGCCCAGGAGTTGATCGGGCGCTATCGCGGCGATCGCCCCGCCCAGCGCGCGATCTGCCTCAACGCCGACCCTACGGCGCTCACGTGCATTGCCAACGATTACGGATACGAGTACATTTTTTCGCGGCAAGTCGAAGCGATGGTGAAACCGGTCGACATCCTGTTGGTGCTGACCACCTCAGGCGACAGTCGGAACATCGTAAACGCCCTTCAAACCGTACAGCAGCGCGGAGCGGCGACGATCGGGCTGCTGGGCGGGGACGGCGGGGCGTGCCGGGCGCTGTGCGATCACGCCGTCGTCGTGCCGGGGAATGACTCAGCCTACATTCAGGAAGCGCATCAGGTGGTGATTCACTTGATTTGCGAAGTGATCGAGCAGCGGGTTTTGGCGGAAGCAGCGGTGCGGTGATTTGTGTGAAAGAAGACGTTGGGTCAAGCCCAACGGCTAAACTCGATGCCTTGATGCCTTCTTCTACCCATCACCGCCGATCTTGGATTCGATTTGCGTGTCGTCGTCATCGTCGGCCAGTGAGGGGGCTTGGGAAATGAGATGGGGTCCGGGTTTAGCGCGGCGCCATTCGGCTTTGGCGACGAGTTCGCGCACCGCGCCGCGCCCTTCGCGCTCGGCTTGGTGCTGCGACTGGGCCTCGGGCGGGGGCGCCGGGGTGTGGGCAGCCTCGTGGCTTTCCTTGTACATATGCAGCGTCTGCGTGGGGAACGCGAACTGCACGCCGAGCCGATCCGCCAGGCGAATGATGTCCAGCATCAACCGATGGCGCTCGCGCAGCTCGGTCTGCCAATCCGGCGCTTCGTGGAACACATACACGAGCACGTCCAGGCTCGACGGGCCGAACTCATTCAGCCACACATGGTAGTAGTCCTTGCGCGTGTAGGGATGACAGCGGACCAACTCGCGAATGCCTTCGCAGAACGCTTCGATCTTGGCCGGGGGTGTGTCGTAGGTCAACGCCAGGTGCGTCTTGAACCGCCGATACCGGCGCTTCCCAAAGTTGTCCACCACGTCGCGGACGAGGTTCCCGTTGGGGATCGTCACCAGCGAGTTATAGAAGGTGCGAATTCGGGTTGAGCGGAATCCCAACTCCTCGACGGTGCCTTCGGTGTCGCCGACCTGGACCCAATCGCCGATCTGGAACGGACGATCGATGATCACCGTCACGGAGCCGAAGAAATTCTCCAGCGTGTCGCGGGCGGCGAAGGCGAAAGCGACGCCGCCGATGCCCAGTCCGGCCAGGAGCGGGGCAATCTGGATCTGTAGGCTGTCGGCGATGTAGATCAGACCAAAGGCGGTGATGAAGATCTTCGCCGTCTTGCGCAGCAGCGGAACGAGAAGATCATCGACCTTGGTCTCGGTCTTGGCCGCTTTGGACGCGAAGAACTCGCTGAGCAGATCGGTGACGCGATAGGCCGACCAGACCCCGGCCAGGGTGACGAAGAACTTGACGGCAGCCAGAAGTATCTGCAGGGCCGTCTCGTGCAGGCCCAGCCCGGGCAGCAAGAACAGCCACAGGGCCGCGGCCGCGAGCAAGCCGAACGGTCGCACGGTCTTGTGCAGTGTCTCGGGTTTGGCTTCGCCGCCCTGCCGGATGATCAGCCGGTTGGCCAGCGCGCTCAAAAACGCGCGCACGAGCAGATCCAGAGCCATCCCCAGCAGGATGACCAAGGCCAAGCCGATCCACTGCCAGACCTTCAGTGTCAGGAACGCATTGGTGACCAGGACATTGGGCAGATGGTCCTCGACGTACTGGACCCATGGCGACACGGCGGCGGTGTCGGAACCGGCGTTATCGGCGGTAAGCAGCGTCTCGGCCGCGCTCGACTCATCGTTCTGGGCCGTGGCGGTTGGGCCGGCTAAGACAGCCGCCAGAGCAAGGATCAATAGGCACACTGATCTGAAGCGGTGGTGCATGCGCGACATGCTACCGCGATCCGCGGTCTTGCGGCGTCGGCCCTGGGCGGACGCTGAGATCCCGCGAGCGTCGCTCCCCCATGAAGGTGGGCTCGCTCGGGCGTGATCGCGGGCTAATTTCGACTCTAAGACATGGTCCGCCGCATCGAGATCGATCACGTCCAGTACGCATCGATCATACCGCTGCCTGCCCCCTGGCCCTGGGTTTGGCGGGATTGGCCGGCGTCGTCGTCGTTCGCCGAAAGAGACTGCTGGCAACCGCGTAGACGCAACGTAAAGAAACGCAACTCCGTACGGGCCGGCGACCCATCGCCGGCCTTGTTTGAATTGGCGGACGGTCGCCGAAGCTGGGGCGCGAATCGCTTGTGCCTCCCGAAACCCGGATTTCGCAGATGACCTCGGCGCTCTTCAACAACCGACATACCGATCACCGCTGTAGATTGCGGTAAGTCTGCACCTCGAAGCTGCGCGACAAGCTGATCAAGATCGGCACGAAGGTGGTTCATCACGCCCGATACATCACGAGTCAACTGGCCGAGGTCGCGGCGCCGCACCTCGCTGTACCGGGCGATCCTTGAGCGGATACGACGGTTCGCCGCGCTGTCGCTAAGGGCAGCGCCGATATGACAGGTGCGAACCGCTCACCGAGCCAACGCACGACGAGGAATCTGCGATGTCAATCTATCCCCACCCCTGCCCAAGCGGACCGACAGGACCTCCAGGCCGCCGTATTGGAGCAGGACTCGGCCTGTCACCGTCGATTCCGGTCAGAAGCAAGCGACTGCAACTTGGGTTTCCGGGGGGAGCGTTACACTCGTGCTCGGAAAGCTCGGCGGTGGTGCCGGGCGAAGGTCAAATGGGAAATGTCGGGTAGGCAGAGGGGTGCCAGCTGCGTAGCATCCGTACAAGAGGAGGCAGACCCATGCGGAACGCGCTGCTCATCGTCGTCGCCGTTGTCTTCGGAGTGATGGTCGGCGTGGCCGGAACGCTGCTGGCAGTCGCCGACGCGACGCCCGCACGCGGATCGGCGGAGGCCCGTCTCATCGTCAAGGCGCCAATCGGCAGTGCTAAGATCGACGCCGCCGGCGGCATCGACGCGGTCTGGCACCGCGAGATCGCAACCCACGCGGCCCGCATCGCGTCGCACGACGTGCTGGCCCAAGTCCTCAAACACCCCGAAGTCAAAGCCACGAGTTGGTTCGCGAAGCAAGCGAACCCGGAGGAGGCCGTCACGAGCCTGGAGGCGGTGCTGAATGTCCAGCCCATCCCGAACACGGCTCTCATCACCGTCGCGATGGGCGGCGTCCCGGAGCCGGAAGCGAAGGCCATCACCTCCGCCGTCGTCCGC
>JACZXL010000273.1 GCA_022571635.1 Planctomycetota bacterium | reverse complement strand
GCGGGCAGCTGGCCTTGATCAACAAGCGCGGAGCTTTCGGCAAAGTCCGGCCGGTCCTTGACCGGTTCGAACGCGGCACGAATCTGGTCGGGGGAGATGGACACACGCATGGCGGCACCTCAATCAAGTCAGAGCGAGACGAGCGACCGCATGGTACCGCAACAGCGCCGCCGGCGCGGCCAGAGCGGGCCTCCGTGGAGGCGGGTGTGCCGCGTTGCTGCTGGGCGTCGTCACGGTAGGATCGGCCCCGGTATACGCAGCGGCCACCTGTGGAGCGTCGAGCATGCAGTATCCCAATTGCCTGGCCCGGCTGACCACCATCGACTATGAGGGCGTCGCCATCGAAACCTGCCACCGCCGGGGGACAAGCTGATCAAGATCGGGGCGAAGGTGGTTCATCGCGCCCGATACGTCACGTTTCAACGGGCCGAGGTCGCGGTGCCGCGCCGGCTGTACCGGGCGATCCTTGAGCGGATACGACGGTTCGCCGCGCTGTCGCCAAGGGCAGCGCCGATATGACAGGTGCGAACCGCTCACCAACCCAACAAACGACGAGGGGTCTGCGATGTCAATCTGTCCCCACCCCTGCCCAAGCGGCCCAACACGGCCTCCAGGCGGCCGTCTTGGGACAGGACTCGGCCCGTCACCGTCGAATCCGGTCAGAGGTAAGCGATAAGGAACTTGGGTTCTCGGGGTGAGGCGTTACACTCGTGCTCGCCCCCGGACAGCTCAGCGGTGGAGCCGGGCGAAGGTCAAATGGGAAATGTCGGTGCAAGAAGGATTCGTCCACTACCTGCCCATCGCGACAACGGCGATCTCCCTCGCCTTTCTCCTGGTGCTGATCCGCCGTGCCGCACGTCGCGCGTGGCCGGCACACCTCGTGTGGTGGGGCATTGGCGTCTTCTTCTATGGGCTCGGCACGCTTCTGGAATCGTGGATCACGCTCGGCGGCAACACGCTCACCCTCACGCGCCTTTGGTACTGGGCCGGTGCGATCCTCGGGGGATACCCACTTGCGACAGGCACCGTTTACCTGCTGGCCCGACGGAAGCTCGCCCACCTCTTGACCTTCTGCTCACTCCCCTTGGTCATCGTCGCCAGTGTGTGCGTACTCATCACACCACTGAACGAGGGTGCCCTGGTCGAGCACAAGCCCTCTGGCGACGTCATTGGATGGCAATGGGTCCGACTGATGACGCCCTTCATCAACGGCTATGCAGCGGTCTTCCTGATCGGAGGGGCGTTGTACTCGTCGGCGAAGTTCTTCCGTTCCGGCGATCAGCCGCGTCGCGCATTCGGGACTGCGCTGATCGCGGTGGGTGGCCTGCTCCCGGGCATCGGGGGTGGGATGGCGAAGGCTGGTATCGTCGAAGGGCTCTACGTCGGTGAACTCGCGGGCCTCATCCTGATCTGGATTGGGTACGAGTTCTGCACGAAGGCACCAGCGCCGAACAAAGTCGACACCACCATCTCTGCGCAGGCCATGTCATGAACGGGCAGGACTTGGCCTGTCACCGTCGATTCCGGTCAGAAGCAAGCGACTGCAACTTGGATTTCCCGCGAGGGCATTACACTCGCGCTCGGAAAGCTCGGCGGCGGCGCCGGGCGACGGTCTAATGGGAAATGTCGGATAAGGAAAATCGAAAGGTTACTCTAATGAATAAGTTTATCTACACACAGAAACTCCATCAACACATCACTGACCTTATCGAGCGAGAGAACAATTGAAATGACCATGCTCATCGACTGGCTGCAAAGCGACAAACTTGCCCGCCGCATCGTTAGCGGCCTGGCCCTCGGCCTCGTCTGCATGTATCTCGCCTGGGCGATCGGCTATTTCCTGCTGCCCGAGGGCGTGCTGCGGGGCAAGACCGGCGCGGGGTTCGTCTCCGATCTGCTGCCGGAAAACGTCGGCGTGTTGCTGCTGGCCCTCATTTGGAACAGTGTGATTGCATTCGTGGTCGTTCCGCTTCTCTCACTCTTGGCGATTCGCCGCCTGTCCCTTGCATATCTTCTCGCCCTCGGGAACTTCATGCTCTTCGGGATCTTCCTCGGCACGAATTCCTTCAGCAATCCTCGGCCGGAGGCACTGCCGCCGAACCTCGCTGTGTTCCTGGCAACCGGTCCGTGGGAGATCGGCGCTTACATGCTTGTCGCCGCGGTCCTCGCCAACCGCTATCGTTTTCGCCAGGAACATTGGCTGGTCGGCAAGATGACACGCGTCACACGTCGGGACGAGAAGATGTCGATCGCACAGTGGCTCACTCTGGTGGTCGCAGTAATTGTCATCATCGTCACCGCCTGGATCGAAGATCAGCGCGCCTTGGAGCGCGCATCGGAGACGGCAATCGCCGCGCTACACGGAACTCCGTATAGCATGGTCCAGAGCCTTGGCTCAACGGAGCAAGAAAACGGGACGGGATTCTCTTTCGGGACCGGACGCAAGACTCCCATCTTCGCGTTTGAATGATGCGTCAAGGGACGCAAGCTACGAACTTGCTTGCCTCCGTGTCGCGGGGTACGTTATCGTGCCGCGTCGCGGCGTTCGTCCCGATCACGCGGGTCACCGGGGCTTTGACGGATCGGGTAGGCGAAAGCGGTCCGAACGCGCGGAAGGCTAGCCATGAGCAAAGGCAAGGCCAAAAAGAGATCCAAGCAACCGGATCGCTCCGGGCGAGAAGTAAACCAAGAGACCACGGGACACTCTGGTCCATTCACGTGGAAACAGGCGGCCATCGTCGGCCCGGTTGCGGCCGCGATCGCGGCCGGTCTCTTCGCAATCGTCCTGCAGGTCATGAAGCCTTCGAGCCCCGCCTTCACGATCGGTCTGGACGAGGAGGATGTGGGGCAAGAGGTAGAAAGGGCCGTCGATCCGCTACGGCAGGATATGGCGTCCTTCAGCGCGGAGATCAAGGCCCTCAGCGACCAACTGGCGACGGGCGAGCTCGCGCCCAGGCAGCCGGTACCGGATTCAGAGGATCCGCTGAAGGTCAAGGCCGTCAAGTTCTACAACGACGGTATCGATGCGCAAAATCGAGGCGAGTCTGGCCAAGCGATCGGCTATTACCGCGCTTCGCTCGATCTCGATCCGGACGATGCCAAGGCCCGCAACAATCTGGGCGTTGCATTAGCAGCCGAGGGTTACTTGGATGACGCCGTCAAGCAGTACAAGGAAGCCCTGAAGCTGGTTCGGGATGATGCCATGGCTCACTACAACCTCGGGCTCGCATTACAAACCAAGGGTGAGCTCGACGAGGCAATCAAGCACTACAAAGACGCCCTGCGGATCGATCCGGACTATGCCCACGCCCACAACAACCTCGGCAATGCGCTGAAGGCCAAGGGCGAGCTCGACGCCGCCATCGAGCACTACAACGACGCCCTGCGGATCGATCCGTACGATGCCGTCGTCCACAACAACCTCGGCGTCGCACTGACGGCCAAGCGTGAGCTCGACGCGGCCATCGTGCACTACAACGCCGCGCTGCTGATCGATCCGGGCTATGCCGTCGCCCACAAAAACCTCGCCTTCGCGTTCGCCAGCCAGGGCGACCTGGACCGGGCGATCGAGCAGTTCAGCCTGGCGCTGCGGTTCGATCCGCGTAGCGCCGAGGCCCACCACAACCTCGCGCTCGCGTTCCAAACCAAGGGTGAGCTCGACGAGGCCACCAAGCACTACAACGCCGCCCTGCGGATCGATCCGGACCAGGCCAGCGCTCACCACGGCCTCGGCATGGCGTTAGAAGCCAGGGGCGATCTGGACGGGGCCATCAAGCATTACAAGCAAGCCCTGAGGATCGATCCAGACTTTGCATTCGCCCACAACAGCCTCGGCATCGCGTTAAGAGCCAAGGGTGACCTGGACGGGGCCATCAAGCAGTTCAAGGACGCCGTGCGGCTTGCCCCGGACGATGGCCCCATCCACATTAACCTCGCGATCGCGTTAAGAGACAGCGGTGACCTGGACGGGGTCATCGAGCAGATCCGGCAAGCCCTACGGATCAATCCGAGAATTGCGCGATGGTATAACCTATTGGCCGCCTGCCTGGCACAGAAGAATTCGGTGCCCGAGGCCGTCGCCGCCCTGGAGAAGGCGATCGAGCTCGCCCCGCGCTACCGCGAGAAGGCCCGCGGCGATTCGCAATACGACCCCATCCGCGACGACCCGGCCTTTCGCAAGCTGGTCTACGACGAGTAGCCCAGAGCAGCGGACGATCCACTGACGGCGGCGTCCCGTCCACAGAGGGCGGCGCGCCGTCCACTGAAGGCGGCGGACCATCCGCTGCCGTCGCCGGATCAAGCGCTCTTCTTGAGCGCGCTCGTCACCGTCGCAATATGGCTGAGACCGAGCGCCTCGAGCACGCATCGGAGACGGCAATCGCCGCGCTACACGGAATTCCGCCTAGCATGGTCCAGAGTCCTGGCTCAACGGAACTTCGTTCAATCACCCGTTCGGCCCTTGAATGATCCAAATCGGAAAAGCGTAAATGAAGAGAAGATCTCGATACGCGTTTGCGTGGAGTTTTGTTTTCGCAGCCTCGTGGATTCGGCCCTTGGCGGCAGAAGAACAGTATGAGCTTTCCTTCTCAACCTACCTGGGAGGAAGCATGTGGGACCATGCCCGAGATGTGTGCGTTGATGACCGAGGCAATGTTTATGTGGTGGGAGGGACGGCATCCAAGGACTTCCCGACCACGGCGGGTGTGTATGCCCGGAAATTTACGGAAGGCGGCAAGGCGCTGGGCGGACACGGCAACAGCGATGCCTTTGTAGCCAAATTCAGTCCAACTGGAAAACTTCTCTGGTCGACCTACCTTGGCGGGCCGAACTATGACCGGGCCTATGCCGTTGAGG
>JACZXL010000272.1 GCA_022571635.1 Planctomycetota bacterium | reverse complement strand
GACACTGATTGGGACAGAGATCGAACCTACGAAGAGCGAAACACGGAGGGCCACGGAGGACCACGGAGAGAGAAGGAAGGGATCGAACCCTGACCGCTGATAGCTGATCTCCTTCGCCACCGATGGACACGGATGGAGCCGGGAAGTCGGACGTGAGGCTTTGCAAAGTATGGCGTGGTCCGGGTGTCTTTCGAGAAGGCGCCAAGGCCCGAAGGCACCCAGAGCGAGCCGGGGCGTGTCGCCCCGGTTCACGTGAGGAATGGGTTGCCGGTGCGGCGCGCGGCGGACGGCGTTTGGTGTGCGGGCGCGAACCGGGCTGACACAACCCGGCTCGCGGGGGTGGCCACGCTCCCGGCTGCTGAACACCGTGCGGGAGCATTTCTTTTCGGATGGCTCCACTGCGAAGTGAGGCTATTGCCATCCTTGGCTTCCCTACGCAGGTCAATCGGGGCTGATATCTCACGAATGCCGCTTGAATGCAGCCCGCCTGTGGTACACTGTTCCCGTTCGGTCGCACGGGGGTACCTGTCTCCGGGGGCGGGCACGGGCGAGCGCTGTCGTCGCCAGTAGTGAACTTCGTTGTCGAGATCGGCGAGGTGATCTGGTCAACTCGCCAACGAACGAAGATAAGGAGAAAGCCAATGTCGTATAGGCGAACCTGTTTGAAAGGCGCTGTGGTCGTTGGTTTGATCGCGGCGCTGACGCCCGGCCTGTGGGCACAATCACCTCAAGAACGACAACCGGTGACGCCGCCTGGCGGGACGGATGCGCCCCACCCCCTGACCGAGGCGCAACAGACTGCAACTGCCCGCCGAGCCATGCGCCGCAACAAAGTTTCGCGCCGCATACGTAGGGATGCGCCGCCGCCCGCACCGTCCCAGGCTGATCTGATCTGGTTCACCAACCAGGCTGAGTTCGAGGCGTTCAACGCTGCTCTGGGGCACGTTTTCAAGGGGGTCGAAGACTACGAGGAATCGGTCCTGGACCCCAACTCCGTCCATACCTTCGACGACCCGTTGGAATGGAGTGTGCCCAGCGCGCCGGATGGGTTCCCCTTCCCGGATGGCATGACGGGTCTGCCCAACCTGATTGTGCAGTCCAATGCTGGTGGCGACGATCCATCGGATGAGGATCCCAGCGGCACCTCCGGCTTGGTGGCGGTGTCGGCCGGGTTCCTCGGGCACGTCAGTGACGTCGTTCTCGCCGGCTTTAATCCGCACAGTCTCGATCTGATCTTCACGGACGAAAAGAGTGGCGTTGGCTTCAATACCACGACCTCCGGCGGGCCCTTTGTTCACGTCCGTGTCTACAGCACGGCGAACGTGTTCCTGGGGATAAGGGCGAGCCTAGCCGACGCGGCTGGCACCAACTTCATCGGGGTCTGGTCACCTATTCGAATCGGGCGCATCAATATCTTTGACCCCAGCGTCGGACACGAAGGCGCCGACAACATCCAGGCGTGGCAAGAAGGCGCGCCCTGCCCGGCCGACTTCGACGACAGCGGCGACGTTGGCGTGAAGGACCTGCTCTTCTTGCTGGGCGCCTGGGGGCCGTGCCCGAAGAAGGGAGATTGTCCCGCCGACTTCGACATCAGCGGCGACGTTGGCGTGAAGGACCTGCTCTTCTTGCTAGGCGTCTGGGGGGCGTGTCCTTGAAGAAAGAATAAAAGGCGTCAGGATGATTTATTTGGGGGTGAGAAGAGCGGACGGGCGTCTCTGTCAATATCATCCCCGGGGCCGCGGAAGTGGAGTGCAATCAAGACCCTCACCCCTAACCCCTCTCCCAGAGGGCGAGGGGATAAGAGCGGGACAAGAATGTCAGCTTCTCAAGCTGAACGTTCCTGTACGTGAACAGCGAGCTCCCGATGGAATCGGGACAGGCTCTCCGGGCTCGCTCGCTGGTAAGGGGATACCGCGGCCCGGCTGACCCGGCTGGCGCTGCCCTGAATTACCTAGATTAACACGGGCGGGGCGTGGTTGAGGTATACTGAGGCGGTCCCTGGCGACGGGGCCCGGCTTGGGCGGGTCGGGCGTTCGCGGCGTTGGGGGTTGGTGGCTCGCGCGTGGTCCATGGAAGCAATCAAGGGAATCCCAGTATCGCCGGGCGTGGTTATCGGTCGGGCTTTGGTCCTGGACGACGCGCTGCACTATGTTCCGCACCGCACGGTGGCGGAGGATCAGGTGGCCAGGCAGCACGAGCGGCTGGAGGCGGCGATCGGGGCGGCCACGAAGGACCTCGAGCAGGACCGGGACCGGATCGCTGAGCAGTTGGGGCCTGAGCCGGCCAAGATCTTCGAGTTTCACCTGGGGATGCTGCACGATCCGTCGTTGCTGGAGCCGGTGCGGGCGAGCATCGACCAGGATCGGGTGACGGCTGAGTATGCGGTGGCCAAGGCGTTCCGGGCGTTGAGCGCGCGGTTCCGGGCGATGGACAGCGAGGTATTTCGCCAGAAGACGAACGATCTGATGGACCTTGATCGGCGGGTGCTGAGCAAGCTGATCGGGGAATCGGAGGACCGTCTGGCGCGCCAGACCGAGCCGGTGGTGGTGGTGGCGCACGACATGACGCCGGCCCGGGCGGCATCGCTGGACTTGGAGAAGGTGATCGCGATTGCGACGGACGCGGGTGGGCGGACGAGCCACGCGTCGATCGTGGCGGCGGCGTTGGGGATTCCGGTGGTGGTGGGGTGTCAGCGCCTGACGCAGTACGTGGAGGACGGCGACGAGCTGGTGGTGGACGGTCGGGGCGGCGTGGTTGTGGTGCGCCCCGATGCGGAGACGTTGGAGCAATATCGCCGGGACATTGAGCGGATCGGCGACTACCAGCTTCGGCTGCGTGAGTACGCGGAGCTGGAGGCGGTGACGCAGGACGGGGTGCGCATCACGCTGTTGGGGAACATCGAGTTTTCGCGTGAGATCGAAGCGGTGCTGTCCAACGGGGGCGACGGCGTGGGGCTGTACCGCACGGAGTATCTGTACTTAACGAGCAAGACGCAGCCGACGGAAGAGGAGCATTTTCAGGCGTATAAGGAGTGTATTGAGTTGCTCGCCGGTCGGCCGTTCACGATCCGAACGGCGGATCTTGGTGCGGACAAATACACGCAGGCTCAAGCAGAAGAGCCTGAGCGGAATCCGTTTCTGGGGCTACGGAGTATTCGTTACTGCCTCCAGAATCTGCCGATGTTCAAGACACAACTTCGTGCGATTTTGCGGGCGTCGGCGTTGGGGCCGGTGAAGGTGATGTTCCCGTTGGTTTCGACGGCGATGGAGCTGAAGCAGGCGAAGTTGGTCCTCAACGATACGATGGAGGAGTGCGAAGAAGACGGGATCGAGTTCGACGCGGACATGCCGGTGGGGGTGATGATCGAGGTTCCCAGCGCGGCGTTGACGGCGACGACGCTGGCGCGTGAGGTTTCGTTCTTCTCGATCGGGACGAACGACCTGATTCAGTACACGCTGGCGGTTGACCGGGCGAACGAGCGGGTGGCGAACCTGTATACGGGCGCCCATCCCGCGGTGCTGCAATTGATCAAGATGGTGATCCGGGCGGGACGGCGTTTTGACGTCGATACGAGCCTCTGCGGGGAGATCGCGGGGGACGTGGAATTCACGATGTTGCTGATCGGGATGGGGCTGCGTACCCTATCATTGGTGCCATCGCAGTTGCCGAACGTGAAGCGAGTGATACGATCGGTCGATATAGGTACATGCGAGCGTCTCGCCCGAAAGGTGGGGTCGTTCGATTCAGAGCGTCAGGTAATGAATTGCCTGCGTGAGAAGGTTCAAGAGATAGTTCCCGGGATGGACGGCGGTCGGACCGCTGGGTAGTCATCCCGGGCGAACAAACACACCGGCCGAGGCCGCGCTGGACGAGACGATTGACCCGCGAACCCGCGGGCATCCCCTGGCGCAGGCCGTTGGCCGCCGACGAGCTGCTGCGTTGCGTGCATTGGCACAGACCAGAGACCCTGTCCCCGCTCGGGCCCCAGGTGGCGCGTGCCGTGCTGTTATGGCACGGTCGTCGCCGACGGGTCTGGGGGTGCGCGACGGTCGAGGCGCTCGCCGGTCATCAAATCCCGGAGAAGCGCCCGCGTGGCCAAACAAAAAACGAGTAGTTCTACAAGCGAGTTGATGCTGGTGAACAGCGCGTCCGGCGAGGAATGCCGGATCGCGATCCTGCAGGACGGACACCTTGAGGAGTTGTATTCGGAGCGCGTTGCCAGCGCGACGAACGTCGGCAACATCTACAAGGGTCGCGTCACGAACGTCGAGGCAGCCATTCAAGCCGCGTTCGTCGACTACGGGCAGGCACGGGCCGGCTTCCTTCACATTTCCGACCTTCACCCGAGGTACTTCCCCGGCTCCAAGCGCACGGAGCGCGTGGGCAGGAAGATTCCCCGCCGTGATCGCCCGCTCATTCAAGACGCGCTGAAGCGAGGCGACGAGGTGCTCGTGCAGGTGCTCAAGGAAGGCATCGGCACCAAGGGGCCGACGCTCACCAGCTACCTGTCGATTCCCGGCCGGCTCGTCGTGATGATGCCGGAGATGGATCGCGTGGGCGTGTCGCGCAAGGTCGAGGATCCCGAGAAGCGCCGCGAAATGCGTGAGATTCTCGATTCCGTCAAGTTACCCGAAGGGTTTGGGTTCATTCTGCGCACAGCCGGGTTCGAAAAGGGCAAGACTGAATTGACGCGCGACGTGGCGTATCTCACGCGCTTGTGGAAGGTCATGGATAAGCGGATCAAGACCGTGGCCACGCCGTGCGAGCTGTATGGGGAAACCGATCTGCTCATCCGGACGATCCGCGACGTGCTGCGTCCGTCGATTGGCGCGATCGTGGTTGATTGCGAGTCTGCGCACGAACGAGCATCCGCGTTCCTGC
>JACZXL010000041.1 GCA_022571635.1 Planctomycetota bacterium | reverse complement strand
ACGCCGGGGCGAATGACGAAGCTGTCCTGGGGCGGGCGGAGGTGCACGATCGCCTCCACCGGGTTCTCAAAGCGATTCTGGTAATAAAGGCTCAGCTCCGCTTGATTCCCATTGGGGCGAACGATGGCCATGAATGACAGCCCGTCCACGTCGTAGTAGATGTCGCCGAGCACGTCGCGCAGGTGGTCCGGCAGCTTGTCCTCGACTCTCAGCGCATAGAACAGCCAGGCCGCGCAGCCGACGATCAGAATCAACGAGGCGGTGCGTTGCGGCCAGATGGACGGCGCATCCGAGCCCATCAGGATCAGCCACACGATGATGGCCCAGACGCTCGAGGCAATCAGGGCCAGGACGAGAATAAAGTTGCGCGTCTCGTGCATCGGCGGCTCTCCTGGTTGGCGATCCGATGGCGAACCGGACCCCGCCCACAACCCACCAGCCGTGCAAACCTCATACCTCGGTTTGCCCGCCCTGTGATGCAACGGGCGGCTACGCTTTTTATAGTATCAGGTCCGGCCAGGTTTCGAGCCAAGATTCGTCCTCGCCGGCCTCAACCGCTGCCAACCAAGGAAAACTGCTATGGATTTCGACAATCCCCCCGCCGATCCGGTGGCTGAGGTCAACAAATGGCTCTTGGAGGCCCAGCGGCCCGATCGGGCCAATCCCAACGCGATGACGCTGGCCACGGTGGATCCGGACGGCCGGCCCTCGGCTCGCATCGTCCTGCTGAAACACCTGGACGACGAGGGCGCGGTGTTCTACACGAACCGCACCAGCCGGAAAGCCAGGGCGCTCGAGGCGAATCCTCAGGCCTCGCTGGTGCTGTACTGGGATCCGGAACGCCGGCAGGTGCTGATCGAGGGGCGCGTGTCAGCGGTGGACGATGCGCAGTGCGATGCGTATTTCGCCAGCCGGCCTCGCGAGGCCCAGATCGGGGCGTGGGCGAGCGAGCAGTCGCAGCCGGTCGAGAGCCGGGCCGTGCTCGATGCCCGCGTGTTGGAGGTGGCGGCGCGGTACGCCGGCCTCGAAATTCCCCGCCCCTCGTATTGGGGTGGGTATCGCGTCAGTCTCGACCGCATCGAGTTCTGGCAGGGCCGCGATGCCCGGTTGCACGATCGAGTCGCCTATACCCGAAACGAGCAGGGCGGTTGGAGCGCGCAGCGATTGTTTCCGTAACGAGCCGCATCAAGGCATCGAGGGTGAGAGAAAAAGAAGGCATGGGGATTGAAATCGAAGCGAGCCGCCGCGTCCTCGCGAGCGGTCGACGTACGCGCACCGCGCGCCGATCGGTTCGCGCACTGCGTCCTGGTCACTGAAGTGACCAGGCCTCCGACACCTGACCCCTAACTCCTAACTCCTTCTCCCATCTGCGTATGGTGAGTTCTTCAGCTATGCGTCGCCGAGCGTGTGCCGAACCCAGTGATTGAGCGACACCCGTGTGAGCTGTTTGGCGGTCTCCGGATCGACATCGAGGAACCGTAGCCCCAGTTCGTGCTTGCGGAACCCAATCTTGTTCGATCGCACGACCTCGGCCTGCACCTTCATCGTCTCCCCCTCGTATGTCAGCTCGACTTCGACGACGGCGTCCTTGGGAGCGCGTGTACAGCGAACCCGCATCCCGCCGAGTGACAGGTTCAGGACCTCGCCGAGGTTGCATTTCAGCGCTTCCTGCGGCAGACGGGCGTGAGCGCGCCGGTCGTCGTTCGCCTCCGTCGGCTTGGTCAGGGTCACCGTAAACCAAAAAGTGAGACCGTCTTCGTCTTGGCTGGTATCGACGCCGAACTCCCCGCCCATAAGCTGGACAAGTTTCCCGGAGATAGTCAGCCCGAGTCCACCGTGCGTTTCAGGTTCCGTATTGTCTTGGTCTGGGGCAACGAAGTTCGGCCCAGGGATCGTGGTCGACTCGTGTGCCAACTGGAACCGAAGGGTCGTGTGGGAGTGAGTCTGGTGTTGCACCGCAACGTTCAAACTCACTTCGCCCTGCTCGGCGGACTTGATCGCGCGGTTCATCGAGTACAGGAGGACCTGGCGTAACCGACCGGGATCGCCCCGGACGAGGGCCGGAACCTCCGGGGCCACGCACTGGACCAGCTCGATCCCCCTCTTGTTGGCAGCCGGCGCGAGCATGTTGACTGCCTCTTGAACCATCGATCGCACGTCGAAATCAGAGGTCTCGAGCTCGATCTCGCCGTCGTCGAGTCGCGGCAGCTCGAGAACGCTCTCGAGCAAGCTTGACATCGCGGCCACGGCATATTCAGCCGTATTGAGGTATCGCTGTTGCTCGTCATCAAGCTTGGTGTCGCGCAAAAGCTCGATCATGCTGATCACGCCGTCGATCGGCGTGCGGAGCTCGCTGGACATCTCCGCCAGGAACTGGCTTGGCGAACCTGGCGGGCCGAGCGCGGACGGTCGCGCCGCCTTGAGGCGCTCGCACCGGGCCGACAGCGCATCCAGTTCGCCTTGAAGCTGGGTCGTCGTCGAGCGTAGATCGTCGACGCCGGGAGCGGCCTGGTCCCTTGGCGGCGCCGGCAGCGGCGGGCCCGGCCCGACGAATGATTCAGCGGTGGCGATCGTGCCTGGGGTTGAGTCGGCCTCGACCGTGTCCTTACATTCATCGCAATCGGAAAGGTCTTCGACAACATCCTTGTCTACGGAAGGTGTCGGCGGAGGCGCGACGATCTGCGGTTGTTGGCGCGCTTCGACCAGGGCCTCGGAGACGCGCTGGGCCATCAGCGCCACGTTGACCTCGGTCTTCTCGGTGATCTGCGCTACCGCTGAGGCTCGCTCCAGCAGCGCGTCGCTCGTATTCGCCGTGTGCTGTTGGAACTGGGCGACCGCCTCCTTGAGTCGATCATCGAACTCGACAAACTGCTGCTGGAGTCGTGCCTCAGCCTGCTCCGTGCGGCGCTGTCGCTCGTCGAGATCCTCCGTTGCCGCGGCGATGTTGTCCGTTCGTTCTTGAAGCGCCTTGAGCAGGCGGAGGCCCAGACGAAGTCGCTGTTCCAGTTTGGCCGATGCCTGCTCGGCCTCGGCGCGGTGGTGCTGGGCCTGATCCGTCAGGTTCGTCAACTTGCCGGCGGCCCGTTGAAAGTCGCCGATCACCGTCTCGATCGTCTCGGCGAGATCGTCCACCGCATCCCGATCCAACACCTGGATCGTGCGGATGATGTCGTTTTGGTCGTTCTGCTCAGTCACCGTGGACAGCCTCTGTTGGACCGGTCGCGACGAGCGAGTCAGCGCGCACCGCGATCCCGGCCACCTCCGTTGGCTTATCGGCCTAGCCGGGGGGTGTCGTTCAGTCAGGCTGGCCGTAACGTTGCTCGAGAAGCTCGACCGTGAACCCGCCCTCGTGCTCACCGTCGATTCGGCCCTGGAGCAGGTATGCCCAGTCCGAGAGCTCCTCAATGGGGAAGCTCACCGTCTCACCCAGGCCCTTGCCCGAGGCCAGTTCGGCCTGAGGCGGGTTGGCCAATCGCCCTTCGATCCGAAATGGCGACCAATGAAGGATGGGCTTGACCCAGAGGTGCTCGACCCCGCCGTTGACGGTCGGCGCGGCCCATTTCACGGTCCATTGCAATCGTTCTTGCTCAGTTGAGCTCAACCATCGCTGCCGAGCCTGATCGACCGTGCGGCGGGCCTCGGCGATCGCTTGGGCGAGTTCCGGATCATCGGCTTCGTTGGGAACGGCCACTTGGGCCGAGCCGTCGGCGATCTGCCAGGGCGACGGCTGGGCTACCGTGGGCGGCGACCGCTTGGTCGCTTCCGGCGGCATCTCGGCGGACTCGCAGCCGATCAACGCCACCCACGAGGTCCCGAGCATGATCCATAGGATCGCCTTGTGTATCGCCGCTCCCATCGCTGGATCGTAGCCGGCGCCGCAGCGGGTAACCATACGAACCGGTCGTGTGTGACTGGTTGCGTTGGCGATCGAGCGGCGGCGGCGGGTCAGTCGGGACTGGCTGCGTCGTCGTCGGGATCACCGTCCAGCAGTTCCTCGGCTTGGCGGATCACCGCCGGCGGAAGCGTCCGGTCGCCGCCGAGTGGCTCGGCGGCCGCGGGCTTGGTCGGGTCGGTCTCGTCCAGCCCAAACTGCTCGATCCACTGGTCGACTCGTTTCTTATCCAATGGACCCGTCGGCCGATCGTCGGGCGGTTTCGGTCTGGTCTGAGCATCCGCCAGCAGGTGTCCGAGGAACGCCTGGGAGGTAATCGTGCGGCAGCGCCGCTTGCGCGCGGCCGTGGCCACCGCCCGGTCGGACGTGACCACCGTGATCCGCCGGCGATCAGAAGCGGCGTCGATCAGCTCCCGGATCAGGTCGTCCGCCTCACGGCCCGGCCCGGCAAAGCGGACGGCGATCAGCCTCGGCAGGCCGGCCGACGAGGGCATCGGCCCTGTGCCATCGCAGACCAGTGTCACGAGTTGCCGTCGATACCGGCTGGACGAGATGAGCCGAATCAGCCCGCCAACATCGATCCCAGCCATCTCCGGCGGGAGAACGCCCGTCGTGTGCAGCACGTTGTAGGTGTCGATGAGAAGCGGCATGGGGGTATCGGCAATACTCTGCAAAGATGTGATGGGAGATCATTTGGACCTCAGACTCGGTGCTCCTTGACGGCCTGCTTATATTTTTCACTCATAGCCCGAATTTCCTGGAAGGCGTCGTTCATCAGTGCTCTAAGTGAGGCATGTGTTTCACCACGCCGAACCGCCTCAACAACAACTTTTGCGAGGTTTTTGCCCTTACATTTCGTGTGGTACTCTTCGTCAAGTGAGCTCAGGCTGAAATTCATGCACTCAAATGGGATCTCCGTATGCTGCCCTCGCTTCTTCTCCGCGGCGAATCGCACCAGTTGATCGGGCGACAGAACGTACCAGTAGCCATGTTTCGGTGCCCAGATGACACAGCAGATGTACTTGATTGGCCGAACCTGATTGATCGTTCCAGTCCCGCTTGGTTTAGCGTGGCATTCTTTGATCTCAACATAGAAATCCTTGCCATCGACCGGGACAATAACATCGCCTCGCCTCGGATTGTCAGACAATCTCGCTCCATCAACAAGCTTCAAGAACTCAACCTCAGCCTTATTGCCCTCACTCCGAATTGTTTGTCGAGCCATCTTGCTGTCACTCCCATGTATTGATAGATGGGGGTACCAGTTCTGAACGGGCGACGACTGCCCGGGCGAGCAACCGGACCCCTAAAGGCTGCATGGGATAGCGCCGGTTTGGTGCTAAGTCAATGAGATTGAATCATTCTTTACTACCAAAGGCCCCAGATTATTGGCAGGATGTCAGTTAGAAGATGCTCTCAGCTTGCTAACACCAGCCGGCAGTGTGCGAGTTGTTGAGAAATAGCGCGGATTGCTTGGCGTGGCTGTTGTCGGTCGTAATGAACACTTTCCCGAGCTTGCAATCCTTGAGGAATTGGTCCGTCATTCTGCCTCTTCAAGGACGAAGGATCGTCGATCGGAGGCATCAGAACAGAACCTGCTGAAGATGTGCGGTCTGGTGTGGGATGGGATCGAACCCGATCCACTCGATCTCCTGTTTGCCGTCGAACCGCCGGGCCATCACTTCCAAAGCTTGGGGATTGTTGTCGATCAGGATGAAGTTTCGGCCCAGCGCTAGACACACCTCACCGACGGTTCCGCTTCCGGCGAAGAAATCCAGCACAAGATTATCCCGGGAAGAAGAGGCCTGGATGATGCGTGTCAGTACACCTACCGGCTTTTGAGTGGGATAACCGGTTTTTTCTTTGCCGTTTGTCGGAACGATCGTGTGCCACCAGGTATCAGTGGGAAGCTTCCCGCGTGCGGCTTTCTCGGGTCCTACAAGCCCAGGTGCCATATAGGGTATTCGCTCAATCTCCTCTGCATTGAAAATGTAATCGTTCGGGTTCTTGACATACAGCAGGATGTTGTCGTGCTTCGTCGGCCACTTTTTCTTCGTACGGGCTCCGTAGTCATACGCCCAGATGATCTCATTCAGGAAACAGTCTCGGCCGAAGATGCGATCCAGCAATATCTTGCAGTAGTGGACTTCGCGGTAGTCGATATGGAAATAGAGACTCCCGTGGGGTGCCAACACCCGATGGGCCTCTTGGAGACGAGGCTCAAGGAACGCAAGAAAATCATCAAACTGATCATCAAACGACTTGTGCCCTAGCTTGACCGTGTCGTACCGGCGACCCTGGAACCCCGTCCGATCGCCATCGTGCGACGCGATCGTCTCGATCTGAGTCCTCCCCTGCCGCCTTCCCGTGTTGAAGGGGGGATCGATGTAGATGAGGTCTACCGATGACGCCGGCATCCCCTGCAGGATCGGGAGGTTGTCGCCGAAGTGAATCCGGTTTTCTAAACTGTCGGACCCGGTTGCAGTACCGCTGTGATTAGTCATTTTCCATCCGTTTGGCGTCCCACCCGGACCCTGTCTAACGGGCTGAGTGTACCCCACGGTACACCGGCCCGATTGTAGCATGGGCGGGAGAGGCGCTCGGTGCGTCTTGGGGGTGTGATCCCATCCGAGAGCTAGCAAGGCAGCAAATCCTCAACCGGGGAGCGTTTTCCAGCCGATTTGCGGCCGGCCCTTGCCTCAGTAGGGGTTTTCACCTCTAATGCCCGGCTCGATTTGTTTGGAGTGAGGCACGCGTCTATGGCTATTCGTATCAAAGCTCGGGGTGGGGAGTCGGTGGAGCAGATGCTCCGTCGGTTCAAGAAGCTCTGTGAGAAAGAGGGGCTGACCAAGGAAATCAAGCGGCGGCAGTACTACGAGAAGCCCTCGGAGCGGCGTCGCCGGGCCATGCGCAAGTCCATCCAACGGGCGATCCGAAACCAGGAAAAACCGGCCCGCCCGCGGTCTTGAGGCCGATGACGGTCAACGGTTGGCATGGATCCGGCCCCCCTGGACGGGTCCTCGCACCCGATCGGGGCCGCACGGTCGGCGATCACTATTGACAAACCTACCTGTTCCCTAGCTGGAGAGACCGATCGTGAACGTGCATCTGCTTGCGGACTTCTCAGACATCTGGAGCAACGCGCCGGTGTGGATCATCGCTCCCATCGGGGCGGTCCTGGCCCTGATCTTCGCCGTGTACTTCGGCCGCACGGTGCTCGCTCACTCCGAGGGTGACCCGGAGATGATCCGCATCGCCGAGGCCGTCCGCTCCGGGGCGATGACCTACCTCAAGCGGCAATACAAAGTCGTGGCCATGGTATTCGCGGGGCTGCTGGCGGTGCTCGTGCTGCTGGGGCTCACCGGCATCCAGAGCCTGGTCACACCCGTCGGCGTGCTGTTTGCCTGTCTGTTCTCAGCCACGACCGGGTGGCTCGGCATGAAGATGGCGACCAACGCCTCGGCCCGCACGACCTTCGCTGCGAAAAACTCGCTCAATGAGGGACTTCGCGTCGCATTCCGGGCTGGGGCCGTGATGGGGCTGATCGTCGTCGGCTTCGCCCTCTTTGATGTATCGATCTGGTTTTTCCTTTGGAACACCGTGCTCGGCGAGAGCCTTACGCTCGTCGAGATCACCACGATCATGCTCACCTACGGCATGGGCGCGTCCACGCAGGCGCTCTTTGCCCGCGTCGGCGGCGGGATATACACCAAGGCGGCGGACGTCGGAGCGGACCTTGTGGGCAAAGTCGAAGCGGGCATTCCCGAGGACGACCCCCGCAATCCCGCCACCATTGCCGACAATGTGGGGGATAACGTCGGCGACGTCGCGGGCATGGGGGCTGACCTCTACGAGTCGTACTACGGCTCGATCCTTGCCACCATGGCCCTCGGGGCCGCCGCGGCCTTCGGGATGGGGCTCGGCGACAGCACCCTCACCGCCACCGTCGCCATGAAGCTCGCCGCGGCCCCCATGGCCTTGGCGGGCATCGGCATCGTCTGCTCACTCATCGGCGTGTTCGTGGTTCGCACGAAGGAAGACGCCTCGTTCAGTCAACTGCTCAAGAGTTTGCACTTCGGCGTGTGGGCGGCCTCCGCGCTCATTGCCGTGGGCGCGTTGGTACTTTTGCTCTACCTCTTTGGCGATGCCAAGGAGCACGTGAGCGGACTCGGTATTTGGGGGTCGATCATGTCCGGGCTGGTTGCCGGCTTGATCATCGCCGTCGCCACTGAGTACTACACGAGCTACGAACACAAGCCCACGCTGGACCTGGCCGAGCAGACCGAGACCGGACCCGCCACCGTCATCATCTCCGGCACCGCGCTGGGCATGCTCTCGACCTGGGTGCCGATTCTGACGATCGTGATCGCGATTCTGGCGGCCTTCAACTTCGCCGGCGGGGGCCATAATTTCCTGCTGGGACTGTACGGCGTAGGGATCGCGGCCGTGGGCATGCTCTCGACGCTTGGCATCACACTCGCCACGGACGCCTACGGACCGATTGCGGACAACGCTGGAGGCAACGCCCAGATGACGGGCCAGCCCGCATATGTCCGCGAGCGCACCGACATGCTCGACGCTTTGGGCAACACCACCGCCGCTACCGGCAAGGGCTTCGCTATCGGTTCGGCGGCGCTGACCGCCCTCGCCTTGTTGGCCGCGTACGTCTCCGTGGTGCAGACGAATCTCAACAAACAGTTGGCCAAAGACGTGGACGCCGCCGCGATGTTGGACGGCACACCCGGCGCTTATGTCGCCCAATACAAAGGCTACGGACAGTTCGTTATTGCCGAGCGCAGCAGCGGAGACGTCTTCGGCGGCATGTTGCTCGCTTCCAAAAAGATTCGCATCTACGTCGACGACACGCTCGAACCCGGCCAAACCCTTGGTTTCTACGGTGATCTCGACGAGGATACCAATACCTATCCCATCCCGGTCGGGGCCAGCACCGTCAGCGTCGCACCCGCTGACCGCGCCACCATCACGCAGATGCTCAGCTTCTACGAGGTCACGCTGATGAACCCGCGCGTGCTCGGCGGCCTGTTCATGGGCGTTCTGCTGGCGTTTGTCTTTTGCGCATTGACGATGCGAGCCGTCGGCCGCGCCGCCTACAGCATGATGAACGAGTGTCGTCGCCAATTTGGGGTCATGAGAGAAGCGTTCAAGAAGCAGGGTATGAGCGACGCGGACATCGCCGATCCCATGAAATGGCCCAATCAGGTCGATGTCGACGGCAAGCAGTACCCCGACTACGCCCGGTGTGTGGACATCTCCACGGTCGGCGCACAGAAGGAAATGATCATTCCGTCCCTGATGGCCATTGCCATTCCGATCGTCGTCGGACTCGTGCTCGGCGTCGGCGGCGTCATGGGCCTGTTGGCCGGCGGACTGACCAGCGGATTCGCCATCGCGATCTTCATGGCCAACGCCGGCGGCGCGTGGGATAACGCCAAGAAATACATTGAGATGGGCCACCACGGCGGCAAGGGATCCGATTGCCACAAAGCCAGCGTGGTCGGCGACACCGTGGGCGATCCCTTCAAGGACACGTCCGGCCCATCGCTGAATATCCTTATCAAGCTCATCGCCATCGTGTCGGTGGTGTTCGCCGGACTGATCGTCAAGTTCTCGCCGGCGATTGGGGCTCTCTTTGGCCTGGGGTGATCGATCGTGCCCATGACCGCCAAGGCCGAGCATCGGAAGCTGCGAGATTTCGTGATCGAGGCGGCGCGCCTCTTGGCGGATCGGCACTGCCAAGACGTCGTGCTGCTTGATGTACGCGGACTGAGCCAGGTCTGCGATTACGTCCTCATCGGCTCCGGCACCAGCGATCGGCAGATGAAGTCCCTCGCCGAGGAGCTTGAGGATCTTGGGCGGGCGAACGACAATCCCGTCTTCCGGTCCAGCCAAGACTCCAGCGTGACCTGGATCGTCATCGATTTCGTCGATCTCGTCGCCCACCTGTTCGAACCTGACCAACGAGCCTACTACGATTTAGAGGGCCTTTGGTCGGACGCCGAGTCCGTGGATTGGCACCGCCCGTAGAATGATCGAGCTGAATCACTCAACAGAGAGGGGAAGTAACCACAGATGAACACAGATGCACGCAGATAGAAACCCGAAGCCGGACCTGACGAACGTCCCGATTCCATCGGGATCGAGAGAGGAAGGTCCGGGTGGAATGGAAACAAAACGTCGAAACGTCGACACGCCGAAACGACCCATACCTCAGGTCTACTTCAGAAGACTCAACACAGAGGCACAGAGAACACAGAGGAGGAGTGTGGCCAGAGAGACCTATGTCCAAGATGAAAGCTACTCCTGTTGATCGCCCGTTTCTTATTCGTTCTCATCGTCTTCTCTGTGTCCTCTGTGCCTCTGTGTTGAACTCCTAAGGAACACCATGCTTCGCGAAGTTCTGTTCGCCAAGATTCATCGAGCGGTCGTCACCGGCTGTGATCCCAGCTACATGGGATCGGTCACCATCGATCCAGACCTGCTGGACGCGACGGGAATGGTGGTCAACGAAAAGGTGCTCGTGGCGGATTGTGAAAACGGAGCACGCTTCGAGAGCTACATCTTCCAGGGAGAGCGCGGCTCCGGCCAAGTGCGGGTCAACGGCGCTGCGGCCAATCTCACACGCAACGGTCACCATATCTTGATCATGTCGTTCGCCCAGATGACGCCCGACGAAATGCAGCAGCACCGCCCCAAGGTCGTGATCTGTGACGAACACAACGCGATCGCCGAGCTGATCGAGTATTCCCCGGCTCAGGCGCAGGCCGCCCTGGCCGACATGTCCCCCTAACGGGCAAATCGGTCAACAGCGGGCGTCTTACAATCCAAACAAGGATTGCCGAGCGCCGCGGCCCAATGCTGCGTGTTGATGTGCTGATTTCACCAATGAGCAGGAGGTGCATGATGAGACGACGGGCAATCTCGGTTTTCGTCGCGGCGGCTTTGGCTATGACCGCGATGGGGCAGGTGGCGTTTCTCGACGAAGCGTTCGAGTACGACAAGGATCACCCTCAGGTCGGGTATTGGATCGGGAACGTGGCCTTACCCGCATCGTCCGAAACGATCCTCGTTGGCGCTCTTGAGGTGAAGCGGGCGGATGAGAGCTTCGCGCTGCGGATGACGCTGCTGCAGATAGGCGCAATAAACAAGGAATGCGCGCTCGTCGCCGCACAGGGATCGGCGTTGACGTTTGATCTCGTCGCCGCTGGTGGGACGTACCGGTTCGTCGGTGAGATCGATGCTGCCGGACAACGATTTGCCGGAACAGTTTCGCCCGTTGATGAGGCGGACGACGGCCTGGAGCATCCTGCCTTTGAGTTTGCCCGCTCGATCCGCCCGACTGACCTACCCGACCCGCTGGCGTTCACCGGTGATCTCGCCGCGCAGGGCAGCAAGATGGGTATGACGATCGTCCTGGCCAAGACGCCCGGCGGGAACTGGGTCGGTCATGTCGACGTGCCGATGCAGTTCCTCAACGCATTTCCGCTGATCAATCTGAGCGAGCAAGAAGACGTAATCCACGGCGAGTTACCCGTTCCGGGGGGTGCGTCGTTTGATGTCTCGCTCGATGAGCACAAGCAACACATGACCGGCACCTACAAGCAGTCCGGCATGGAGCTTGAAATCGCCTTTGTGCGCGATGTGAACTATGCCTACAAGGAAATGTCGCGCCCGCAACACCCCAAGCCGCCGTTCCCATATCAAACGCTCGAAATCGAAGCGCCGCATCCCGACGGCTTTACCCTTGCCGGGACATTGACGTTGCCTGACTCATCCAAGTTTGGCGACGGGCCGTTTTCCGCGGCCGTGATGGTGTCCGGTTCAGGTCAGCAGGATCGCGACGAATCGCTGCTGGGGCACAAGCCGTTTCTTGTGATCGCTGATTACTTGACGCGCCATGGTATCGCGGTGATGCGCTATGACGACCGAGGCGTCGGCGGCTCGGGTGGGCGCGACACGCTTGATAAGGCCACGTCCGTCGACTTCGCAACCGATGCGCTGGCGGTTCTCAATCACCTCAAGACGATCGAGTCGATCGACAGCGCACGGATCGGAATCATCGGACACAGTGAAGGTGGACTGATCGCACCGATTGTTGCCACGATGACTGACGACATCGCCTTTATCGTTTCAATGGCCGGGCCCGGCGTGCAGGGTCGGAAGCTGCTGGCGGTGCAGCGCAAACTCCTGACGATGGCGGCCGGCGCTTCTGAGGAGGATGCGGACAAGGCCAACGAGCGATTCGCCCAGATCGAGCAAAAGATCCTTGATGGCGCGACTGTTCGGGAACTCGTGCTATTCTTGGTCAAGTTCGCTCGTGAGCAGTCACCCGATATGAAGACAACGGATGAAGAGCTTGTCGAGATCGTCAAACCGCAAGCAAAGAAACTCATGTCGCCCTGGTTTCGATACTTCATGGACTACGATCCCGAAGAGGCGCTGCGCAACGTCAACTGCCCCGTGCTCGCCCTCAACGGCACCCTTGATCTGCAAGTCTGGCACGAGCAGAATCTCGATTCCATCGAGCGCATCATGACCGAGGCCGGCGGCGATATCACCATCAAGCGCTACGAAGGACTGAACCATCTGTTTCAACCGGCTACCACCGGCAGCATCGGTGAGTACGCCCAGATCGAAACGACGTTCGACGAACAAGTCCTGCGCGACATCGTCCAGTGGATTCAGCAGAAAATGGACGTCCGCCCGTAACCAGACCTCCCCCGAAGCCGGACCTGAGGAGTCCCCGACGAAGGTCCGGGTATCACCCCCTCTACAATGCCGACATGAGTTTCGGCCTCTCGCGCGGAAGAACGCTTATCACCACCGGATTCGGATTGGATCAATCCGACCTGCCGCCGTTTGAGAACGGCCGAATCGATCCGCGCGACTTCTTCGATCATCCTGAACACCGCCTCGAGATCGAGATTGGCACCGGCAAAGGAACGTTCCTCGTCAAACAAGCGCCGCTCCGTGCGGATATCAACTACCTCGGCATCGAGAAGACGGCTGAGTTCTACCGCTATTCCGCTGATCGCATGAGGCGCCGTTCGTTGGTCAACGTCAAGATTCTGCGAGCTGATGCGACCGAGTTCATTCGGTATTGGTGCGCTGACGCCGTGGCGGCGGTGATCCATCTGTATTTTTCCGATCCCTGGCCGAAAAAACGCCATCACAAGCGCCGCGTGATTCAGGATCGATCGCTTCAAGAGCTTCATCGCATCCTCGCCCCGGCCGGTGAGATTCGACTTGTCACCGATCATCCCGATTTGTGGGCGTGGTACGAAGATCATGCCAAGCGCAACGCACACCTATTTGAACGACAAGCCTTCGATCGCCCCGAATCGGCGGACGAAGGCGAGATCGTCGGCACCAACTTCGAGCGCAAGTATCGCCGCGAAGGCCGACCGTTCTACGCGATGACGTTGGTCAAGAGAGGCACGTAGGCACGAAGGCACGAAGGCGGACCATTTAGCCGTGGGGCTCGCCCCGCGCTCTTCGGGGGAACCTGACATTATTCCGTCACGACCGTGCGGATCGGATATGTCAGATAGCTGACGTCGGAGTTGATACACGCATCGAAGAAGGAGTTGAAATCGCCCGTCGCCACCGCCGTCGCGTTCAACGCAATCGTGATCGTTTCATGTGGGAGAATGTCGAGATAGAACTCGAACGACTGGGTGTTGTCGATCGGAATGTGATACGCCTGCCGGTATGCAGGCTCGGTGCTGCGGATCGCGATACCTTGGAGGTATTGATCCCAGATGTCGAGGCTGTGGAGCACTTGCGTTTTGTTGGCGGTGTTCTCGATCCGGATGGTGACGACGAACTGATCGCCTTTGCTCACCTCCAGCGGCGCATCGACCTGGATCACGATATTCTCCGGCGCCTTGACGAGCGAGTAGATCCAAGTGATTCCGCCGATGCAGCTGAGGCACAGCATGCCTGCAATGCCGCCGCAAATGAGAAGCACTGTGTTTGATTTCTTCATGATGCACCTTCCCTTCCCGTTCGCGGACCTAGGGCGTCGCTGCATGATTTCTCGACCAAACGAAGGTCGATCTTTGGCCCGTTTCGACGTCTCGACCCCGATGGAATCGGGATCTCCGCTGCGCTTCGACATTTCGGCGTTTCGACGTTTATACTTCCCACATGCGAAAGCCCGGCACCGACGCCAACAACGTGCAGATGTCTGATGTCCTTTGCGACTTCTGTCAGCGCGAGTGGACCGAGGATGTGCCCATGCTCGAGGGCCATCACGGCAGTTGTATCTGCGGCAAGTGTCTGAGCGTCGCCTACGCTGATGTTGTTCTCAACGGAACGAATACGGCCCCGGCCGAGTATTCGTGTCCGATGTGTTTGGAGAAAACGGAGGATCGAGCGTCGATGGATCGTGTCGAGGAGGGCGGCTGGCAAAGCCCGTTGCGCGACGAGGCGGTCATCTGCACGCGGTGCATCGACCTTGCCGCGACGGCCTTGGACAAAGACAAGGAGTCTGGATGGACGAAGCCGACACGAGCCGGCGCTGAACTGTGACGGGCCAACAATCGCAATGTAATCAGTCTTCCAATCCATTTGGTCTTCGTAACTCGTTCGCTGCTACACTGGAGTTTGTTCCTCAAGTCCTCAAGCCTCAAACGTCAAGCCTCCCTAAGCCATGGCCGCTGGAATCAGCCTTTCCAACAAGAGTCAACTCCTCTTTGGGTTTGCGGTGCTGACGATTCTCGCCGCCGCCCTCAGCGTGCCGTGGGTGCGAACACAGATGCTCGTTCGAGCGGGTCAGTTCGAGGCGGCCCGGCAGACCGCGGACGCCTGGCTCACTGATCGCATCCAACTGGGCACGATCGAGCGCCCCGGCGGCCGGCTGCGACCGCTCGAAGAAGTCTTCGGCGATCGCGACTCGTCCCCGCCGTTGAGGATGGTGTTGACCTACGTCCGGGAGATCGATCCCACCGATGAACGGGCGCCTTTCATCGCTGCCGCCTTGGCCGCCTTCCAACAGGATGCGCAGCGCGTTGAATATACCGACACCACCAGAGTTGGAAGCCAGACGGTCTATCGCTACGCGAGAGTGCTGCGCGAGTCGCAGATGCGGGCGATCCGTGACCGGTCCGTGACCAAGTTCACCGCCTTGCCCTTCGAGCCCGGCGTCGCCAACCCGATTCGGGCGGTGCTGGTGATCGATCGCACGGGCGAGGTCGCCCAGGGCATGCTCCTTAGCAATCGCATCTACATCATCGCCGACTGGATCGTGGCGGGGCTGCTCGCGGTGGTCGTGTTCTATCTGATCCTGACCAAGCTGATCCTCTCGCCCGTGCGCAAACTTCGTGAAACCACCGAGAAGCTGCAGAGCGGTGATCTCACCATTCGCTCGCAGATCAGGACCGGCGATGAGTTCGAGGAACTGTCTGATGCCTTCAACACGATGCTCGATCGTGTCGAGCAGAGCCAGTCTCGCCTCCAGGCCATGAACGTAAGCCTCGATCTGAAATTGACCGAGCTGTCCCAAGCGAACATCGGCCTGTTCGAGTCCAACCGCCTCAAGGGCGAGTTCCTGGCCAACGTCAGCCACGAGCTGCGCACCCCGCTGAACTCCATCATCGGATTCGCCGAGGTGCTCGACGAGCTGGCCCAGGCTGACGACGACGCCGACCCCAAGCGCATGCGCTATATCCAGAACATCCTCACCAGCGGTCGGTCCCTGCTGGAGATGATCAACGAGCTGCTGGAGATGGCCAAGATCGAGGCGGGACGGCTGGAGGTGAACATCGAGCCGACCAGCATCGGCGACATCGTCGAAGGACTCGTCGGAATCATCGGCGCCCAGGCGGCGGCGAAACAGATCGAGCTGATCCCCAAGATCGCCCAGAACCTTCCGCTGATCGAAACCGATCCCGGCAAGCTCCAGCAGATCCTCTACAACTTGCTCTCCAACGCGATCAAGTTCACCCCCCAAGGCGGCGCGGTCACCATCACCGCCGATCGGCTGACCCGCCAGGACAACAGCCCCGGCCTTCGGATCGGCGTGTCGGACACCGGCCCGGGGATTGCCTACGACATGCAGGATGCGATCTTCGAGAAGTTCCGCCAGGTCGATGCCGGCCATACCCGCGAGCATCCCGGCACCGGATTGGGATTGGCGATCTGCCGGGAACTGGCCGAGCTGCTCGGGGCGACGGTTTCGCTGGTCTCCGAGCCGGGCCACGGCGCGACGTTCTTCGTCGATTTGCCGCTGACCCATCAACCCGAAGAGCCCGAACCCCTGATGGCGTGATGAAGAAGGCATTAGGCATTGGGCATTAGGCATTAGGGACGAACCGGATAGCCGTGGATGGAAATCCACGGATTCCGGGGTCTGGATTCCGGGGGCGGTCATTGAAGCGCGCACGAGATTCTGAGCGGCATAGGGATTAGCTTGCGCGCGCCAGAGACGCCGCGCCCCTCGGAAATTTGACGTGTCAACATCGACGATGTCCGCATGGAATGACAGCTCCTTCTAGAGAAGGGGCAGCGGCTGTGTCTGCGCGCGCCGGGGATGTACTTTCGGTAAGTCGGTCAGCAGAAAGTGGTCTGACGGCTCGCCAGCCGGGATATTTTTTTGAGAATTCTGAGCGGATCGCAGTGATCTGGCGCCCGGCACATGCGCGCCGGACGATTTGCGCGCAGGAGAGGACTCACCGCAGAGCCGCAGAGGTCGCGGAGCGGAAGAAACCACAGATGAACACAGATGGACACTGATTGGGACAGAGATCGGACCTACGAAGAGCGAAACACGGAGGGCCACGGAGAGAGAAGGAAGGGATCGAACCCTGACCGCTGATAGCTGACCGCTGATCGCTGATCTCCTTCGCCACAGATGAACACAGATGGAACTGGGAAGCCGGACCTGACGATGGAGTCTTCGACTGAGGAAGGTCCGGGTGGAGCGGGAAAAAACGTCGAAACGTCGAAACGTCGAAACGTCGAAACGTCGAAACGCCGAAACGTCGAAGCGCAGCGGAGATCCCGATTCCATCGGGGTCGAAATCAGGGGTTGGGAGTGAGGGGTCGGGGGCTCCAGCGTGGGATGCACGCGGAGCTAGGGGGAACGTACCTGTGGCGTCTTCTTTCCCAAACGAGATATCTCTTCGGTCTACAGCTTTGCCCAATCTTCGAGCTTGAGAGCAGGAGTGACATGTTTGATCGCGTTGCCAAGATTGTTCAGCCTGTCGTGCGTCACGAGGACGAGGTTGTACATGACTGCCTGGGCCGCGATCCAGAGGTCGTTTTCGTCAATACCGAGCTCTTTCGCAGTTGTTGGGTGGACGAGTTCTTCCGCCCGCTTTGCCCTACTTCGTTTATTCCTCGGCGAGCAATTGTTGAAAAGCCACGCTCGCAGATTGCCGTACGGTTCGGAAACGTGATGTGTGATCTCAAGCGTCTCAGGCAACTGCTCACTGATGAACTTGATGAACTCCCGCTGAGTGGTCAAGTCTGGCGTCAACTGAACGCGATGGCCGTATTCGATCTCCGATCGTGTGACAACCGACACGAACAGGCGCGAGACATATCCAGTATCGGGATCTGGCTCTCGCACATGCTGTACATGCTTGAGAACTGCCGCATGCTCGGGACACCTGTCGTCATACCAATACCGGAGGATCATCGTGTCGAGCAGGTAGTCAGCCACGGATCAATCCTGGTCGAATGCCGTGGCCGCGATGGCAAGTGTTCGGCGGACATGCTCGGACTCGCCCGGATGAAATCGGTCGGCCGTGCGGTGCGCTGCTGCCCGCTCGAATCGCTCAGAGGTCAACAGCTGGAGCGGCAGGTGCGATTAGAAGCCAGGGAGGTAGTA
>JACZXL010000040.1 GCA_022571635.1 Planctomycetota bacterium | reverse complement strand
GGCCTCGCTGGGCGATCTCGACGGCGACGGCGTGGGCGACCTGGCCGTGGGGGCAATCTACGATGACGACGGGGGCGAGGACCGCGGCGCGGTGTGGGTGCTGTTCCTCAACCCCGACGGGACGGTCAAGTCCCACCAGAAGATCAGCGACACCGAAGGCGGCTTCACGGGTACGCTGGATGATTGGGATCTCTTCGGCATCTCGGTGGCCTCGCTGGGCGATCTGGACGGCGACGGCGTGGGCGACCTGGCCGTGGGGGCAATCCAAGACGACGGGGGGAGTTCCCGCGGCGCGGTGTGGGTGCTGTTTCTCAACACCGACGGCACGGTCAAGTCGCACCAGAAGATCAGCGACACCGAGGGCGGCTTCACCGGCATCCTGGATAATGGCGATTGGTTCGGCTGCTCGGCGGCCTCGCTGGGTGATCTCGACGGCGATGGCGTGGGCGACCTGGCCGTGGGGGCAATGAACGATAGCGACGGCGGGCCCGCCCGCGGGGCGGTGTGGGTGTTGTTCCTTAACAATGACGGGACGGTCAAGTCACATCAGAAGATCAGCGACACACAAGGTGGCTTTACCGGCACGCTGGATGATGGGGATCGGTTCGGCTGGTCCGGAGCCTCGCTGGACGATCTCGACGGCGACGGCGTGGGCGACCTAGCCGTCGGAGCACATAACGATGACGATGGGGGTAACCTCCGCGGCGCGGTGTGGGTCCTGTTCCTCAACACCGACGGCACGGTGAAGTCCCACCAGAAGATCAGCGACACCGAGGGCGGCTTCACCGGCATCCTGGATGATGCCGATCTCTTCGGCGCCTCGGTGGCCTCGCTGGGTGACCTCGACGGCGACGGCGTGGGCGACTTGGCCGTGGGGGCAATCCACGATGACGACGGGGGCCCGTCCCGTGGCGCGGTGTGGATTCTGTTCCTCGACGGCATTTGTCTGTGGGATCTCGACGCCAGCGGCGACGTTGGCGTGAAGGATCTGCTCATCTTGCTGGGTGCCTGGGGGCCGTGCCCGACCAAGGGAGATTGTCCCGCCGACTTCAACGACAGCGGCGCCGTTGACGTGAAGGATCTGCTCATCTTGCTCGGCAACTGGGGGCAGTGTCCGTGAAGAAGGCATCGAGGGGAAGAAAGAACAGGGATGAGCAAGAGCGCGATAGCCGAGGGTGGTAACCCGCGGACTCCCCTGCACAATCGGTCAGTTGTCCCTGTCGGCGCGATCGCCGGGAGCGGCGACGATATGACGGCTATGAAGCGTCTGCCCTCGAACGAACGCTTAGGGGCCTGATTGCCCGGCCGGGCCGAAGCATGGCGCCTCCCCCCACGAACCAGTGTCGATCCGTCGAAAGCCGGCCTCGGCGTAGGAGGGCCGCATTCACGTCGGGTGCAGCGCGGGCTGGTGGAACGCGCGATGGGCGGCAGTAATGCGCTCATACCCTGGCTCTACTGGGATTGGGCGCGCTGACCCAACGAAGGTGACGCCCGTCCGCATAGGCCAAACCGGAACCGACTTTCTCGATTTGCTTGATCCGCGCCGGCTCGTTTGGGCCGGCGCGTCGCATTTTGCGCGGTCGTGGTAGCGTGTTGTCCGTGCGCACGATTCGGGGTGCCACTGACAGCGACCGAAGGGGGTCGTCGGTGTCTTAGGTAGGCACCGAAGCACGCACGACTCGCTCGCCTTCGGCTTACTCGCTGTGCGCAGCGCCCGGCAACTCAGTCCTCAAGTGGGTCATAGACGTCGGTGACGGTGTACTGAGTTGCTGCGGTACAAATGACGAGGAACGCGTCACCTGCGGCGGACGGGGCGCAGGAGACGACCGGGCTGGGCAGCCTGGCAGGGGTGGGGCTCGATCGGCTGGAAAAAGGTGGCGATCCGCCAGACATTGGCCATGACCGGGGGGAATCGCGAGCAGGCGGCTCAGCTTCCAGGAATTGGCGAGCGCACGCTATATCGCAAGCTCAAGGCGTACGGGCTTCGGTAGACCCCCGACCGGCGTTTTCCAGGCCGTACGGCCCCCACAAACCCCCGAGACACCCCAAGCGTTGGCGCCAGGTTCCCTCTGGGCCCAATCAGATAATACCGACCCTTTTTTTTGATCGATCTTGAAAACGGCGTACACTGGTGTAGGGTCATGCCGCCGTCGATATAAGCGCACGGATTGCCGCGACGGCGCCTCACAGTTCGGCGTGATGACGCGAGAACTGCGAGGGCGACTTGGTTCTGCATTGTGGGCGACGGCTGTGTCCACAAGAGCACATCAGAGAGAGAGAGCACATGTTGAACCGAGCGAGTCGATTCTTCCCGCGCGCGTTGTTTGCCACGGCCGGGGTGGTTGTCCTGGGAGCGTCATCTTTTGCGTCTGCGGACACCATCCAAATCTTTGCGGACACGACCGACAGCACCGAAGGGATTGGTGACTTCACGGGTTCGCTCACCTACGACTTCATCGTGGGCGACATGGGCGTGCTGACCGTGGATCTCACCAACACGAGCGACCCAGGCAACGGCGGCTGGCTCACGGGCTTCATCTTCAATATCGGAAGCAGCGATCCGGACGTCGCCGCGCTGTACACCGGCGGGACGCATCCGTTTGAGGACGCGCCCGGGCAGAACGGGGCGCCGTTCGGCAATCCGTTTCTTGGGGGCGCAGCATTGGGCGGTGATTGGCTCGGCGGCGGCTTTCCCGGAGACGGCATCGCCGTCGGTGACTCGGGGAGCTTCTCGTTCGACGTCGTCGCAAGCGACGCTGGTTCATTACAGGCCTCGAGCTTCCTTGAGGGCCCATATCAGTTCAACTTCATCGTCCGCTTCCGCGGATTCCTCGATGGCAACTCGGACAAGGTGCCCGCGGTTCCCGCCCCTGGCGCCTTGGCTCTGCTGGGCTTCGGCGCCCTTGCGCAACGCAAACGACGCAGGTCCGCATAGTCCAGACCTCTCATTCTCGTGGCTGCGGCCGACAGCGACCGAAAGGAGTCGTCGGTGTCCTACGCAGGAACCAAAGCACGCACGACTCGCTCGTTTTCGGCTTACGCGGTGTGCGTGGCACCCGCAAATCTCCTTGTGGGTAGTCGTAGTAGAATGTTCCAATCACCCCGAAACCCCAAAAACGACTCCCGACCCCTTTTATGAGAACTAGGGGTGAAACATAAGGTATTGACGCTGGGGGTTGTTATTCGGACTGGGTGATCGTCCCTGTCGTGGGCGCGATCTGCAGGTCGATGAAGCGCGTGCCGAGGCTGAGCCGGATCACCGGGCGGGCGGAGATGTCCGCGACCCCGCCCTGGGCATCGAAGGCCAACGTGTTGTCCGTCACCTCCGTGAGACTCACCGAAACGCCCACGGCACTGCGGGCTCGGTCCTGGCCGAACACGATCAGATACGGCCGGCCGTTGTCGGGACGCGGGATCGGCGTGTCGATGTCGTCGGCATAGGCCAGCCAGTAATGTTCCTGCTCCGGATCGAACTGCACGACGACGGGGTCCCCCGGGTGCGAGATGGTCATCACCTGGGCCAGCTCGATATCCGAAGTGAGGATGCTGGCCGCGGCCACGAGGCGCAGCTGGTTGTCGTCGCTGAGCTTCGGCATCACCAACGCCCCGGCCACGATGATGATCGTGATCGTCATCATCAGTTCCATAAGCGTGAAACCGCGACGGGCCGTGTTGGATCGCGACGAATCAATCATTGGATCAGTGCAGTGGAGGCCTTTTCCTCCCAGGCTTTCACATCAGTGCCGAAGGAGACGATCTCGTACTCGACCGGCACCGGGCGCGGCGTGGGGTCACCCGGCAGCAACTCCGCGGTCATTGTTAGCGTTGACGTGGTTGAAATAATCGTGTCGCCTTCGGCTTCGACGTCCGTCCCGATCGCGTCGGCGAAGCGCTGTAAATCGCTGTCGTTCAGCGACCAGAGCAAGTCCAGTTCGCTGATGAGCGTTCCGTCGGCATCGTAGAGCTCGCTGTCGGTGTTGGTGTACCCGTTCCTCGAATCGAGCGAATGGTCGTAGAACAACGCGCCCTGGTGTTTGATCCTCAATTCGCCGGCGGCCACGCGCCCGTACACAGCCGAATCATCGGCGATCTCCATTGCGTATCCCGGCGCATAGATGCTTGCCTTGACGACCGAGTTGTTTTTCAGCAACCAATCGTTCTGGTAGGGCGGCAGGCTATAGATCTGGACGCGGTCGGGATCCATATATGGGGCGTTGCCGGAGTTGTCTCGCGTGGAATCGTCGCGCTCGTCCCCGATATAGCTGTCCCGCAGCTCCATAGCGCCTCGCACGTACATAGCCAGCGTCGAGCCCGGCATAAGTTCGATCGCCGAGTTGTCCATGATGAGGTCGCCGAAGATCACCAAGGTGACGTTCCCATCGATTTTGAGCATGGTTCCCCCGACCAGTCTGCGATCATCGTCGGTAACGAGCGTGATGTCGCCTTGGAGCGTCACGTGGGAGTTCTCGTCAATCACCCGGTCCCATCGTCGGTCCGCGTTGTAGGTGATCGTTTCGCCGACCGAATCGACCATCAAATTCGGACTTGGGTCCTCAGGCGCGATCACGCCGGGGTCGGGCGCGGCGGGCATGGGGATCGCGCCGGGCAGCGCAACCTGATCGACGGTCGAGTCGCTGCTGTTGGTGATCAACGCGCCGGAAGCGTCGGGATCGTGATACACCGTGGTGTCGATCACCGCGACATTCCCAAGCAGGTCAATGCTGGACGGATCGACGGCTTGCGTCCCCACGGCGATTCGCAACCCAAGATCAGCCAGTGGCGCCATCGGCCACCGCGTCAAGATGGCGTCGCCTGACAGCTCTAGGTCCTGACCGGTGAAGATGGCAAACTCGCTGAGATCCACGCTGACGGTGGAGTCGTAGTCAAGCGGAACGTAGGCCACCGCGGTGGCGACCTGGGCCACGCCCTCAACGGTCGCCGTGCTCGTGAGCTGGATGTACTCGGACTCGGCCGTCGGCGGCTGGCCCGTGGCCAGGTCGATGATGTCCAGGTCAATCAGCGCCGCGGCGATCTGGTAGTCATCCAGGAGCTTGCCGTTGGTGTGGGCCGTGCGCCAGTCGGTCTCGGTTTGGAAGATCGCAATGCCCAGCTCCAATCCGGTGGTGGCGGACCAGCGGGCGGCGCCGGCGGACACGATGTTCTGCCCGATGGCGGCGGAGTTATCCCGGCTGGCGAGATACGCCGTGGCCATGATCGTCGCCATCATCAAGCTGACAATCACCAGCAGCATGGCGACGCCTCGTCTCCTCGGATTGTGATCGTGGCGAATCATCAGACAACTCCTTAGCTCACCGGCGGGCGGTGCAAACGAACCGTGGCCGAGACCTGGGTCGAGAGCGACCCGTTGGAAGTCCAAAAGTTCAATTCGTATTCGACCTGTCGGCTATCAAGGGCATTGTCGGCGTCGGTCCGGACGGTCACGCCTTCCAGCCCGTCAACCAAGCACAAGGTGGAGATCCACCCGTTGCTCTGATACGCATCGAGCACCATCTTCCAATTTGCGTCCGCGGCATACTGTCGATCCGCCAGGTCCTTCGCCGTCTGCTGCCAACTGTCGGGGAAGTCCACGAAATACACGTCGATCGTGCCTTGGATCGCATCGAACTTCAGCCATCGGATTTCGGTCGCGTGGACAGTACCGCTTTCACGCGCATCCTCCAGCCACAGCACGAGGTCCGAGTCGGTGCCATCGAGCACGGATCGAGATGGCGCGATGTAGGCGGCCAATCTCGTCTGAGCTGCATTAGCGCGGATCATTAGCGATCGATTGTCGCGGCGCGTGCTCACCCCCGTGATGACGGCGCTCATCATGCCCGAGATCGCCGTCGCCACCATCGCCGTGATGGACAGCGCCAGCATCAGTTCCAGAAGCGTCAGCGCCCGGCGAGTTGGAGGCTTCGTCGGTGTCATGGCGCAACAGGCTCCGCAATGAAGTACGTGATCTCGGCTAGAGTCCGACCGTTCCCATTGAACGCGCGGACGAGCACTTGACGACCCCGCACGGCTACGCCCAAGCTGTTGATCGTCTCCATCCGGCTCACAACCTCGACCTCGCGCCCAATGGCGGCGAAGGTTATGGGCATGGGATTGTCGGCGCCGTCGGTCAAGGTGCCGGCCGGCTCGTTGAAGCCGTTCCAGGTCGGAAGGTCGGCATAGTCATCGGTGATGATGCGGCCGATGAGCTCTTCGGCCGCCAGTGACGCCGCGATCCGTTGGCGCGCTTCCAAGGCGTGCAGTTGTCCTGCGGTGACGGCGGACGTCACCCCAACCACCACGGCAAAGAGGATCCCCGCCGCCATCAACGCTTCCAGAAGCGTGAAGGCTCGACGGGGGCAGCGACTGCGGATTTGTGCGCGCGATCGATTCAACCGCCGACCTCCTGACAGGTGTGGCGTTTCGAGACGGAACCGTTGCCTATATAGATCGAATACCGCACGGGCCGCACCAAGGAGCCGGTTGATGTTCGACGCCGCGGGTTCATCCCGGCCCAGCACAGCCGCCACGGACACCGCAGAATGCCACGTCACGTCCGATAGCAAGCCCCACAAATGAGCGTCCAACGCCGCCCATGGCACACCTCGCGGGAGAGAAAAAGGGGTCGGGAGTCGTTTCCAAAAAACAGCGTTTATTGCCCATTCAGCCCAGATTTTGAGAAACGACTCCCGACCCCTATTTCTTTCGGAGTCCCGTCCTTTTCGTGATAAATCGTGGTGGTGCTTGGACCCGCGCGGTAGGCTGGTGCCCTGTTCATGCTCGGTCGCACGGGGGCCCGCCGTGGTGGGTCTCCGGGGGCGGCGGGCGGGTACTACTGTACGGCCATTTCAGCAGGAGAAGGCCCAATGAAGTACGCATACTCAGTATCAACGAAACGTCTAGTCATCGTCGCCGTCGCCGCGCTGGCCGTGGTCATGAGCGGACAGCACGCCCAGGCCCAGCCCGGCTGGGTCCTGTCGCACCAGAAGATCAGCGACACATCTGGCGACCTGCCCCCCGGCGCGCTGGATGATGACGATCGCTTCGGTATCTCGGCGACCCCCCTGGGAGATCTCGACGGCGATGGCATCGGCGATCTGGCCGTGGGGGTCTGGCGAGACGACGACGGGGGCCCGTGTTGCAACACCGACCGCGGCGCGGTGTGGATCCTATTCCTCAATACCGACGGCACGGTGAACCACCACCAGAAGATCAGCGACACCCAAGGCGGCTTCAAAGGCATCCTGGATGATGGCGATCGGTTCGGCTTTTCGGCGGCCTCGCTGGGTGATCTCGACGGCGACGGCGTCGGCGACCTGGCGGTGGGTGCACCCAACGATGACGACGGGGGCACGGACCACGGCGCAGTCTGGATCCTGTTCCTCAACACCGACGGGACGGTCAAGTCGCACCAGAAGATCAACAACCCCGAAAGCGGCATGGAGGGTGATATCGATCGCTTCGGCACGTCGGTGGCCTCGCTGGGTGATCACGACGGCGACGGTGTGCGCGACCTGGCCGTGGCGGCAAACCACGATGACGACGGGGGCGAGGACCGTGGCGCGGTGTGGATCCTGTTCCTCAACGTAGACACAACGGGACGAAACCCCATCGTGACCGTCAAGTCGCACCATAAGATCAGCGACACCTCCGGCGACCTCCCGCCCGGCGCGCTGGATAATCACGATCACTTCGGCAGCGAGTCGATGTCCTCGCTGGGTGATCTCGACGGCGACGGCGTGGGTGACCTGGCCGTGCCGGCCTTTGAGGATGACGACGGGGGCTTCAACCGCGGCGCGGTGTGGATCCTATTCCTCAATACCGACGGCACGGTGAACTCCCACCAGAAGATCAGCGACACCGAGGGCGGCTTCAAAGGCATCCTGTCGAATGGCGATTGGTTCGGCATCTCGGTAGAGTCGCTGGACGATCTGGATGGCGATGGCGTGGGCGAACTGGCCGTGGGGGCCATCTTCGATGACGACGGGAGTACCGACCGCGGTGCGGTGTGGATTCTGTTCCTCAGCACCGACGGCACGGTGAAGTCCCACCAGAAGATCAGCTCCACCGAGGGCGGCTTCACCGGCCCGCTGGATAATGTCGATATCTTGGGCGGCTCGTTGGCTTGGCTGGATGATCTGAACGGCGATGGCGTGGGCGATCTGGCCGTGGGGGCAATAGGGGATGACGACGGGGGCTTCAACCGTGGTGCGGTGTGGGTGCTGTTCCTCGACGGCATTTGTCTGTGGGATCTCGACGCCAGCGGCGACGTTGGCGTGAAGGATCTGCTCTTCTTGCTGGGCGCCTGGGGCCCGTGCCCGCCGAAGGGAGATTGCCCCGCGGACTTCGACACCAGCGGCGACGTTGGCGTGAAGGACTTGCTCACGTTGCTGGGCGCCTGGGGCCCGTGTCCGTAAAGAAGGCATCGAGGGATCGAGGCCCCGATGGAATCGGGATCTTCGACATCGAGGGGGGAGAAGAAGGCATTAGGCACTTGGCATTAGGCATCAGGAGCGAGCCGGGTTGTGTCAACCCGGTGGACGCCCGAACTCACTATGCATCCGAGCGCCGTCTTTATGCCGCGTCCACCGGCCCGACATCCCGATGGAATCGGGAGCTCACGGGGGCGCCGTGGTTCATCCGCGCGGGGGGGAGGGCAAGCTTTGAGACTGCCCAATCACGAGCCCGTCAGGCCCAAGGCCTGACCTACACGTAGCCCGGCCAGAACGAAGCGTAAAAGGGCCGGTATTCGCGCCGGGTGCAGCGCGGGCTGGTGGAACCCGTCATGGGCGGCAATAATGCGCTCATGCCCTGGCTCCTGTATCGCTACATCCTCGGCGAGCTGCTGCGCGTCTTCGCCCTGTCCTGCGGCGTGCTGGTCATGGTCATCGCCTTCGGGGCGGCGATCAAACCCCTGGCCGCGGATGACCTCATCGGCGCGTGGCAGACCGCCAAGTACATCATGCTGGCCACGATCCCCATGCTGCAGTTCGCTCTGCCGTTCGCAGCCGCGTTCGCCGCCACGATTGTGCTGCATCGGCTGACCACCGACCACGAGATCCAGGCCGCGGCCGTCAGTGGGATCAGCTATCGGCGGATCCTCCTGCCGATCGTGGCCATGGGCGCGGTCCTCGTCGCGGTCATGGTGCTTTTGACACAATCGATCGTGCCGAAGTTCTGGACCCTGATGGAGCAGAACATCGCCGCCGACGTCACCCGTGCCTTTCGAGCCTCCATCGACAGGGGGGTCCCCTTTCAAATCGGCGACATCCAGATCTACGCGGACCGAATTGTCGAACAACCCAATCCCCCGACCGGGGCCGAAACACGTCTGATCCTGTTCGGTGTGGCCGCGGCGGAGCTCGACGCTGACGGGCGGGTGACCACGGACGTGACGGCCCGTCAGGCCGTCGTGGACATCCATCGCCGCGGGAACGACACGTACATTCAAATAGAGATGCGTGAAACCGTCGTCTACAACGGAAAGACCGGTGAGCTGATCGAGACGCCGGTCATCCGGCCGGCGGCAATGCTCGTTCCCAACCCCGCGCGCGACCATCCCATGCTCATGACGCGGCGAGAAATGCTACGCCTGCGCGAGCATCCCGATGAATACAGCAGTGTGATGGAAGCCAAGGACGCACTGGCCCAAGCCTTGCGCGAGAGTGAGGTCTGGCGGCAGATCGATGAGAAACTGACCGCCCAGGGTACGCTCGAACTGTTCGACGATCAACGCGTGCTCATCGTCGAAGCAGATCGACTCGCGCGAGGAAAGTTGTCGACGTCCGATGGTCGGCCGGTGATGGTTCGGTCGGTCGAAGCTGACGGCGCTTCGGTTCTTTACGCTTCCGCCAAAGTCGTGATCGGTCAGGACGGCGGATCGTCGCTTGCCCAGTCGACGTTCGCGTTGACGCTCGAAGCCTATGACCTCATCGACGAGAAGACCGGCGACGTGATCAACCAACGCGCCCATGTGGATTTCGTCGGCTTGGAGGTGCGCGGGCTGGCCCAATCGGACCTCTCAACCCTTCCGTACAAGGAGTTGATGCGGCGGGCCGACGGCCAGGGCGACGCTGTGCAGCACCGAGTGGAGCACCTCAAGGACAGGATCACCGACTTGCGGTTGCAGATCGAGAGCAGATTGCAGCGACGATACGCGCTCTCGCTGACGGCGATGCTGTTGCTTGTGCTCGGCAGCACGTTGGCGATGGTGTTGCGCGACGCGTTGCCGCTGGTCATTTACGTATGGGCGTTTGTGCCGTCGATTCTTGACGTCATTCTGATCTCAGGCGGCGGGCACATCCTCAAGGGCGGGCAGGTCGCACTCGGCACCGTCGTACTGTGGTCGGGCAATGCCCTGTTGGCGGTGATCATCGCTTTCGCCTACAAACGTCTTATTCGAAACTAGGAAGCATGCACGGATGTCGTTGCTGGATCGGTACATCGTCGGACGATTCTTGAGCAACTTCGCGATCTTGTTCGCGCTGCTGTTTGTGTTTGCGGTCGCGATCGATCTGCTGCTCCAGCTCGACCGATTCGTGGACGTCGTACAGGCGCGCACCCCCGAGGCCGGGCCGTTGTGGCGGACGGTCGTCCTGGCCGCCGTCGTCCTGGATTTCCACGGCCCGCGGATATTCCAGTTCTACGCCTATATGCTGGGACTTCTGTCAATCGGCGCGATGGGGTTTACCCTCGCCCAAATGCATCGGCATCGTGAATTGGTCGCGGTCCTGGCCGCCGGTGTACCGCTTCATCGCATCGCGGCCCCGTTGATTTGCGCGGTCTTTGGTCTGAACCTGCTGCAACTGCTCAACCAGGAGTTAGTCCTGCCGGAGCTCGCGCCCCGGTTGATCCGCAAGCATGGAGACATCGGACAATCCAGCGTGGGCGGGTTCGAAGTCCTGTTGACCGCCGACGGCGATGGGAACCTCCTGCAAGCCCCAACGTTCGATCCGCAGACGAACACGCTGTCTCAGCCGACCATTCTGGTGCGCGACGAAACCGGGCGCACGGCCCAGCGGATCACCGCCGACGCGGCAACATGGGACGAGCCCGCCGGCGGCTGGCGCCTGACCGAAGGCTTCGTGATGACGCCGCGACCCAACGTGCGGCCCGAGCTTTCGGCGCGGTTGGTGCGACAGTCGATCGAGCTTTTCGAGACGGACCTTTCGCCCGACGTGTTGAACATGCGGCAGTACCGCCAGTTCGCGGCGATGCTCAGCACCAAGCAGATCAAGAAACTGTTGAAGTCGGGCCAGCCGGAGGATCGAGACGTGCTCGTGCGGTTCCGCTACTCTCGATTCACGACCGTGCTGATCAATATGCTGGTGCTGGTGATCACGCTGCCGTTTTTCCTGCTGCGCGAGCCGGCCAATCTGTTGCGCCAGAGTCTACTGTGCGCAGGCCTCGCGATTCCCGCCATGCTCGGCGCGCTCATCGGTCTCACGATGGACTTGCCCGGCATCGCCTCGATCGTCGAAGTGTTCCTCCCCGGACTTATACTCATCCCCATCGCCATGTTTCAGGTGACGCTGATCCGAACTTGACAACGCGGGCCCGGTTCGAGTTCAGGTCGAGCGCTTGGTGGGAGCGGAGACGATCCAGGTGGCGCAGGCGAGGGCGGCGCCGGCGAACACGAGCGAACCGGCCAATGCGGGCAAGGACGGTTCGCCGACTAACGGGCCCCGGATCGCTTGGGTACACCAGGAAAGCGGATTGAGCCGAACCAGCAGCTCGAGCCAGGCGCTGGCTCCTTGGGGTGGGAACAACGCGCCGGACAACAGCCAGGCGGGCATGAACACGAGGTTCATCACCGCGTGAAACGCCGCGGTCGTCTCGGTTCGCCAAGCAAAGGCGACGCCGACGGCAGTCATGGCGACGCTTGTCGCCGCCACGCCAAGCAAGGCGAGTATGGCCGCCCCGAACGTGAGGTGTATGTCGAGTAACGGGGCCGCCGCGAGCAATAGCGCCGCCTGCGCCCACGCCACGATTGCCCCGCCCAGCGTCTTGCCCAGCGCGATCGACCATCGAGGGGCCGGCGAGACCAGCACGCTTTGCAACCACCCGTCACGCCGGTCCTGGATGATGGAGATGCTCGAAAAGATCGCCGCAAACACCGCGACCAACGTCATCATGCCCGGCAGCAGATACGAAGCGTAGCTTGCGTCGCCCAATTGCTCAGGTGGTCGAAAGGACTGGGCAAATCCGCTGCCCATGAACAGCCACAGCAAGCACGGCGTGCCGATGGCGGCGGCGACCCGCGCCGGCTGACGAACGAACAGAATAAGCTCGCGGCGCACGATCACACCTGTCACTACCCACGGCGAAGTCGGCGACCGGTCGACTCCGACCCCGCCGGCCGGATTCGTGGCAAAGGCTGGTTGTGGCGACAACGTGCTCATTCGCTGGCCTGCTCCTGAATCACGTCCGTATCCAGATCGAGCTGTGCTCCGGTGTGATGCTCAAAGACGTCCGCGAGCGTCGGCGGGGCGATGGTGAAGGCCAGCCCCGAATTGGCGAGCTGGGAAACGACGGCCGTGACTCGATCCGAATCGTGATCCAGCGGCGCCGACCATCCACCAGCCGTCCGTTCCCACGTCAAATCGCAAAGCGACGGCGCGGATTGGGTGTCGGTGTTGAGGACCGTGACCCGCCGGTCGCCGAGTTCTTCGCGCAGCGTCGTCGGCGGGCCGTCGGCAACGATTCGACCCTGATGCATGAGGACGACGCGATCGCAACGGTCCGCTTCATCAATGAGGTGCGTGCTCAGCAGCACGATCCGCCCGCCCTCGGCCTGCTGCTCACTTTCAACCATCTGCAGGAACGCTTCGCGGGCCACCGGATCCAGCCCGACCGTTGGTTCGTCCAGAAGAAGTAGTTTGGGGCGATGCAACATGGCGCGGGCCAGGTCCACGCGACGCGCCAAACCGCGCGAAAGCGTCTTGACGAGATCTCGACGACGATCCGTCAGTCCCGCTTCCTCGAGCTGCTTGGTGATCCGCGCTTGTGCCTCTCGCCTCGGAATGCCGTAGAGGCATGCCTGGTCGCGCAGATTCTCGTAGACGGTCAAATGAGGATCGAGCCCGTCCGATTGGAAGACAACGCTGACCATCGGCCGAATGTCCGCTGGACGGCTGGCCCCGAACACCACGACGGACCCGGCATCGGGCGGAAGGATCGAGCAGATGATCTTGATGAGCGTGGACTTGCCGGAGCCGTTGGGGCCGAGGATGGCGACGGTCCGGCCCGGGGCGATGTCCAGATCGATCCCGTGCAGGACCTGGCGGGCGGCGCGCCGCCGTCGGCCCGGATAGCTGAAGGACAGCCCGCGAATCACCAGGCCGGCGGTCGCCGTCTCCGTTACCCGTTGGGGTTGTGTTGCCGTCATCACTGCCACGTTGGCAAAGATCGTACCGCCCCGCCGCGGTCTTGGTAAGAAGAGCGGTCGGGAGCGGCCCTGTGGAAAAAACGCTTGTTCCCTCCCTCCGCCGCCACCATCCGTGGTGACTTACAGGCAGTGTTCACACCCTTCAGGTCGGCTCAAATCGCAGCTTTTCCACAGGGCAAGCCTAACACCTTTTCTCGCTGCCAAAGATTCACGATTTCCAGCCGATCGAGCGACTGCGGACATACCCTAGAATACCCTAGAGTGCATTGGGATGGGAGTACAGGCGGCTGTAATTATCGAGTGAGTAGGTAATTTGCGGAACAGACTTGGTGCTGCGCCTAATCCCGACTCGTGCACGGGTAGGTGCGGGGCAATCTCGTTACGAACTGGGACAACACGATGACCAAAGATCCACTTACAGAAGATCAAGCTCGCTCTCTCTTGCACAAGGTTGATGTAGTTCGAGATCCCGTACACGGTGACATCTACCTGACCAAACTTGAACGCTTCCTAATCGATACACCTGAGTTCCAAAGACTGCGACAGATAAAACAGCTTGGTCTCACTCACTTGGTCTATCCAGGAGCGCTCCACGATCGGTTCGTTCACTCTATTGGCACACTACACGTGTGCGCGCAAATGATCGATACCTGCAACGATGTTGCTGACACATACGGCGGCCTGGCTCAACCTCGTGAACCCGTTCCATTAACTATCGGTAGCTACCCCACTTTCCTTGCCAGACTCTGTGCGTTACTTCACGATCTTGCCCACGTACCATTCGGCCACACATTCCACGTACAGGCACAAATTTTCAAATATGACGAATGGAAAGATAAGGACCGTATCGAACGTACGCTTGGGCTCGACTCCAAGTTTACCAAGCGTCTACGAGATTGGTTCTACAATTATGCTAGTTTTGCTTTGGATCGGAACAAATCCGACCAGCTTGTGGATAATTTGCTCTGCGAAATCCTCCAAGTGTTCAAGACCGATCGAGAGAACGTGAATGAACTTCCATATCCGCTAGTGCATGACCTTGTTGGCAATACAATTTGCGCAGATCTAATCGACTACGTTATGCGTGATATGTATTTCTGCGGTCTCACAGAGAGAGTCGGAGATCGCTTTATGAAACATCTCGCTGCTGTTCCAGTGAAAGTCATTCTGCCGAAGTCTATTGGTCAAAAGCCGCCAGTAATGCAAGCGATTTTTGTTGATGACGAAACGGTGTTCCGGCATAGCAAGAAAAGGAAGGAACTTTGCCGGCTTGTCCTTCTTCAATATCGGTACAACGAAGCCCATAATGCGGTTAAGAGTAACAGTGTTCTTTCCGAGGCTATCGACCTAGTACGACGCCGCGCCGCTATCGCGGAGAAGTTGTATTTTCACCGGACGGTGATGACGGCCGCGTCAATGCTTGGAACGGCTGCTTATGCAGTTAGCCTCTTGCCAATGGAGATTTGGGACTGTTCGGATCAAGAAGTCCTGAAGAAATTCAGACAGAGCACTACGTCGCCGCAAGCGTCGAACCTCGGGCGCAAACTCCTGGAGCGCAAACTATTCAAACCGATTTTCAGGGCAGAGTACCATCGGAATGAAAGCGATCTGCCCGATGATCAAGACAAGGCATATTCGCTCTATCGGCAACCTGCTGAGCGAGCACGACTTATCAAGCGGCTGGAACGCTTAATTGGTCTCAATGTAACTGACAAAGCGGAGGCGGCATTGGGCACGGTTTCAATGTCCTGCCCGAAACAGGATATGAACCTGAAGGCTTTTGATATGCTTGTTCTCCAAAGTCCTGACGTTGATGTGCCAATACTGCTACGTCTGGATGACACGAAACACAAAGTTAGACAAGTCGAGATCGAAGCCATTAAGGCCGCGCACCAACATCTGTGGACGATGGAGGTTTACGTCGATACGGATGTGGTTCCGTTGTTAGATGATTTTGCTCAGCTCTTGGCGGGCGCACTTAAAAAGGAGATTGGACTGAAGAACGTTCTTCCCGGTTTTGAACACGCTCCTGCTGTAGAGTTAACTGAAGCAACGAGAAAAGCTGCTGTACAGCGTGAGATGCGCGACAACAACATCAACGATAAGGACATAAAAGTGGCACTGCTAATTGAACTTGAGGCAGGATTCGCTGCCCGAGACGAAGATCCTCCTGCTTTCAAGGCCTGGTGTCGAGAGAAATTCACGGAACATGGTCTGCTCGATAATGATAGAACCTAGAACCACAAGTTGGCCGGATGTCTCGCCACGAGAGCGTGGCGCTATCGATAGGTTTCAAGACTACGTTGTAGGACGCTATCAAGCTAGGGCGCAACGATGGGTTTCAGCCAAGCCACTTGTTCAAGCGATAGCTGATGCAATCATTGCTGATCTGGCGGCCAAAGAACCACCGATCGATCTGGATCCGATTGCTAAGAAACTTGGCGTAAGAGTAGAGTATCGGAATACCACGGCCAAGCATTCCGCAGCGATGCTTGAATCCACTCAGAGCGGTTTTCGAGCAACACTGTTCCGATTCACGAACCAAAGGGATCTAAGGCTGGGTAGTATTGAGGCTCGATTCGACTATGACGATAGTTGTGCCACACCTAGGGACAGGTTCACGCTGGCACATGAAATCGGTCACGTGTTTTTCTACCGTGTAACATCGTCCCTTCAGGTTCCTAAACGGATCGTCCCAATTCCCCACGGCGGATTTGGTAAACGCGGAAGGAATAATGAATCTTCTGCAACCAGTCGTCGTGAGGAAGCATTGTGCCACGATTTTGCCCGCGCGCTTCTTCTCCCTTCTGAGCTTCGGCATCTGGTAAGCGATCACCCGCAGCTTGAGAATCTAGCATCACTTTGTCGGACCTTCCGCGCGAATCAAGAGCCAGTGTTGCGTCGCATTCTTTATGATTTCGACCTCTGGAGGTCCGCCGTCTTTTATCGAGTTTCTTGCCGCCGCCTCGGTGATGCGCCGGGCGTACAGACGTTTCGTGGTTCCGCACGACGTCGGCAATCCGACGGATCGCCGAAGAAAAACGACATTGTGGAAAAGGTAATCGGAGCCCAGACTGCTGAAGAAATATTTGAGAAGTTGCATGATAACTATCGCTCTCGCGCAAGCGAGATTGTTCGACTCGGGGCTTCAGTCTGGATTATGTGCTGACCGTCGGTGCGCGCGTCTGCGCCGAAAGCGGTAATGACTCTATATGGAGCGTATTGTGCCCTAATTGGCCTTCTCGATTACTCCGTTTTTGTTGCTCAGCATTCGCAAAAGGGGTGCAGACAGCTGCTCTAAACTGCTAACTATGGTTCCCCCGCTTGTCCGAATGAAGTACTCGACCTGAAGGTTGACGATGGAACCTTCGTTGTCTCCAATTTGCCTGAAGTCACTCCGATAACCGAGGATCGGTAGACCGCGAGCATAAGCGTATCCAATTTCCGCGGCCGTTCCGCTATCTATATCCGGCCCATCCAGCACCGCCACCAGCGCATCTGCATTGTCAATGGCGTTGGTGTTGTTCTTACCAATCTCCGCATTCAAGAGCTTCCAAGCTTGAAGCTTAGAATCTCCGGGTCGCATCTGCTGAACACTTTCGATCTTTGCGTGGTCCGTCAGCGACCAAGGGTCAAGAACTTCGTGCCCTAATTCGCGGATTGCCGGAATAAGCTTGTCATAATGAAAGGCTCTCCCAGCCTCAGAGAAGCCTAACGGGCCAGCCAAGTAAACCTTCATGTTGCCCTCCCAGTGAGTCAATCGGGTAATGGTTGTTGCAAACACTGACCTACTGTAGCGCCGAGAGCGCCACAGTCGAGATGTCGTTGAGGTAACTGTCGCGAGCCACGAACGGGTCGCTGGCTCGGCGTTGCAGGAAGAAAACGAGTCAGGACTGCTCTGTAGAAAAGCTTGATGGGACGAAGGATCAGGATGTTGTGGGGCACGGCCATGAGTCCCAGTTCGCAGCTGGAGTTTTGGGGTTAGCACCACCAGGGTTTGCCGGGCTGCTCCTCTATAATGACCGCGCCGAGGTAGGCGACGGCCTTCTCCAAACCTTCCTCCAGCGACATCAACGGATCCTCGTGCTCGATGCTGAGCACGTCGTCGTAGCCGTAGCGCCGTAGCATCGACACGAACGGCTTCCAGAACTCGTCGCCGTGGCCGTAGCCGCAGGTCCGAAACGACCAGGAGCGGTGCTTGAGATCGCCGTAGTCCCGGGCGTCGAGGTAGCCGTTGACCGGACCCTGGATCGGATCAAGCTCGGTGTCCTTTGCATGGACGTAGTAGAGCAAACCTGCTTCGCCCAGCTCGCGCGCGGCCAGCACGGGGTCGATGCCCTGCCAAAAGAAATGCGATGGATCAAGATTGGCCCCCAACGGGGTCTTGCCGCGAATCCC